>NZ_CAWLMI010000026.1:0-17143 GCF_963862045.1 Aeromonas sp. 159
GGCGGCGAGCCGCTGCTGCTGGATGTGCAGAGCGCGCTGATCGACGGTTTGCAGCGCGGCCTTATCAAGCGGCTGCCGTGGCTCAGTGGCGGTCGCTATGGCCTCTCTTCCAAAGAGTTCACCCCCGCCATGTGCGCGGCGGTATTCGAGGAGCTGGCATCCGATGCGCCACGCCCCCGCTTTACCGTGGGGATTGTCGATGACGTATCCGGCCTCAGTCTGGCCTGGCACCCCATCGGCGATCTGGAGCCTGCCAGCCGGGTGCGGGCCCTGTTTTTTGGCCTTGGCGCAGACGGCACAGTCGGCGCCAACAAAAACAGCATCAAGATCATCGGCGAGCTGGAGGGGTTCCACGCTCAGGGCTACTTCGTCTACGACTCCAAGAAGTCGGGCTCGCGCACCGTCTCCCACCTGCGCTTTGGCCCCGAGCCCATCGACGCCCCCTGGCTTATCGAGCAGGCGAGCTTTATCGGTTGCCACCAGTGGGGTTTTGTCGAATCGGTCGATCTGCTGGAGCATGCCGCCGAAGGGGCGACCCTGCTGCTCAATGCTCCCTATGAGCCTGACCGTGTCTGGGCCGAGCTCCCCGAGCGGCTGCGTGCCCGCATCCGCGCCCTCGATATCCGCCTCTACTGCATCGATGGGGATCGGGTGGCCGAGCGCAACGGCATGGGCAATCGCATCAACACCATCATGCAGACCTGCTTCTTCGCGTTGGCTGGCATCTTGCCACGGGATGAGGCGATTGCGCTGATCAAGGAGAGCATCGAGAAGAGCTATGCCCGCAAGGGGCCCGAAGTGGTCGAGCGCAACTTCGCGGCGGTGGATGACACCCTGGCTCATCTCCATCAGGTGGCCATCCCGGACGGTGAGGAGCAGATCAGCGACTATCCGCTGCCATTGGCTCCCGGCGGCAGCGAGTTTGTCCAGCGGGTGACCGGCGAGATGCTGGCGGGGCGCGGCGATCTGATCCCCGTCTCCATGCTGCCGGTGGATGGCACTTACCCCACCGCCACCAGCCGCTTCGAGAAGCGGGATATTGCCCGCGAGATCCCGATCTGGCATTCGGATATCTGCATCCAGTGCGGCAACTGTGTCTTTGTCTGCCCCCACGCGGCGCTGCGGGCCAAGTTCTACCATCAGGACTGGCTGGCGACCGCCCCCGAGGCGGCGCAGTCGGTACCCGTCACCGCCAAGGGCTTCCCCGACAGCCGCTACACCTTGCAGCTCTATCCGGAGGATTGCACCGGCTGCGGCCAATGCGTGCAGGCCTGTCCGGTGCGGGCCGGGGCCGATGAGGAACACGAGGGCGAGCGCGCCATCACCATGATGGACAAGGCGCCCCATCTGGCTGGCCAGAAACAGGCGCTGCGCTGGTTCGAGAGCCTGCCCTGGCCTGCCCGCGAGCGGGTGGATTTCTCTACGGTGCGCGGTGCCCAGTTCCTTGAACCCCTGTTCGAGTTCTCCGGCGCCTGCGCCGGCTGCGGCGAGACCCCGTACCTCAAGCTGCTGACCCAGCTGTTTGGCGATCGCATGCTGGTGGCCAACGCCACCGGTTGCTCCTCCATCTACGGCGGCAATCTGCCGACTACCCCGTGGGCCAAGAACGGCGAAGGGAAGGGGCCAGCCTGGTCCAACTCCCTGTTCGAGGACAACGCCGAGTTTGGCTTTGGTTTTCGTCTCACCGCCGATCAGCATCACGGTCAGGCGGTGGCGGCCTTGCAGGCGATGAAAGGGGAACTGGGTGAGGCATTGGTCGAGTCGCTTATCAACGCCCCGCAGCGGCTGGAGTCGGAGATCCGCGCCCAGCGCACCCGGGTCGCGCAAGTGCGCGAGCGGCTGGAGGAGGTGAAATCCGGCAAGGCCCGCGAGCTGCTATCACTCATCGATCAGCTGGTGCGCCGCTCGGTCTGGATCATCGGCGGCGATGGCTGGGCCTATGACATCGGCTCATCGGGGCTCGATCATGTGCTCGCCTCCGGGCGCGATGTGAACGTGCTGGTGATGGATACCGAGGTCTACTCCAACACTGGCGGCCAGATGTCGAAATCGACCCCGCTCGGTGCCGTCGCCAAGTTCGCGGCGGGGGGCAAGACGCTGGCGAAGAAGGATGTAGCATTGCAAGCCATCTCCTACGGCAACGTCTATGTTGCCCGCATCGCCTTTGGTGCCAACCCGCAGCAGGCGCTGCAGGCCTTGCGTGAGGCGGAAGCCTATCCGGGGCCGTCGCTGATCATCGCCTACAGCCACTGCATCGCCCACGGCATCGATATGGAGTTTGGCCTGACCCAGCAAAAACGCGCCGTGGCCTCCGGTCACTGGCCGCTGATGCGCTACAACCCGGTATTGCGCAGTGCGGGGCAGAACCCCTTCAGCCTCGACAGCCTGCGCCCATCGCTCCCCCTCGCTGAATACCGGCAGGAGGAGACCCGTTATCGGGTGTTGGCCCAGAGCCATCCGGAGGAGGCCGAGCGGCTGATGCAGGTGGCGCAAAAAGTGGCGTGGCAGAAGTGGGCCACCTACGAGGAGATGGCCACCCGCGAAGCCAGCCATTTCCATCCGCCGGTGTGAAGATGGAGTGAGTGAAATATAACCAAGCGGGCCATTGGCCCGCTTTTTATCTGGCTATCAAGATTAATATATATTTTTACATATATATTTATTTGTTGTAGATGTATAAATGTGTGGTGTTAATAAGACATGTATTTCATATGTAAATAAGGTACGTTGGTCATATTCTCTATGTAAGAAAGTTCAAGTTAACTAACAATTTGGTGTTAGACTAGGTAATGATATGGTTGGTGATTTAGAGCGAGCTTGGAAAAATATATAAGAATTTCATCCTGTGTGATATAGGCATTTATAATAAATAGGAGTGCTGTAAATGACAGAGTTCGAGAAGTCTTTAGAAAATTGGAAAGTAATCACTGATGAGAATGTTCATTATGACTCAGTAGGTGCTTTGGCTGAGGCAACAGTCTCAACAAGTCCAATTATAGATAAATTATCAACTTGGGCTGCGGCAGGTAGTGCGGCTGTTGCAGGGTTATCAGTAACTAATGTCGATAAAATGGCTAATTTTTATGAGCAATCTGAACTTAAGTTCCTATTTTCTTGTTTAGCTGTCTCATTATTATTTTCATTGTTTCAAAAATATTATGCAATGTTGTGTTCGCTTAGCATTTCTACTTCAATCGAAGTAAGAGAACGTTTGATTCCAATAATTGATAATTATGAGCAGCATGTTCAAAACATAGAGAAAATGGCAGAAAGAAATGGTCTGGATATAAAATCTGAGTTTGACTTAATGAAAAGCATTTCATCTTTCCAAAACTTATGTCCATGGTATATGAAGCTGGCGTTGAGCAGATCAATGAGCAAGGCAAAAGAAAATCGTAACTTTCATCATAAAAGGATGATTGTAAATTACTTTTGGCAGAGCGTAATGCTAATTGTTCAGTATTTTGTTTTGGTTGTATTCGTTGGCATGTCTGCTGTCTATCTTTAGAGTTAGGTTAATAATGGAGAGTAATAATATATGGATATATTTACACAGTCGACAAAATTGTCGGAAGAACTGTATAAAGTTATTAATTGTCCGCTTTGTGATAATTCAGCACGCGTTGTGATTAGTGATGTGGCATGTAGCTTATCATTGGAACATTGGCATTCAATAAGAATAACTTTAGAGCTTGGCTATTTACCTTCTGCTCTTGTCGTTCATAGATCGCAATTTGAATCGATAGTTTGTTCCATTTGGTTACTATATAGCGCTTCAGATGCTCAGTTAGCAAAGCTGAGTGTTGAATTGACTTTAGAGTCGGAACAAGAAGCGAAAAACATTCCACAAATGTCACTAATGATGGATGCACTAGCAAAGGATGCTCCTATAGAAGCATTCAAGGCTCTTTCTCGCTTCAAAGATCATTCATGGAAAGCTTTAAACTCTTATGTACATGCAGGTATCCATCCTATTCGAAGGCATAGTGAAGGATATCCAGTAAAGCTAATTCATGATGTGCTAAAAAATGCAAATGGACTGGCTATTTTAGCTTGTATGCAGTCTGTTGTATTATCTGGTCGGCTGCCACTGCAACGTGAAATATTGAAGTTGGCAGAAAAAAGAGCAATTTGTATGCCTCCGATATTAAATAATCTCTAACAATTTTCTGAGTTAAGTTCTGTGATTGTAGCCTTTACTCTTTTCTCTGTCCCTCAGGCTGACCGAGCGAGGGAAGTGATGTGGGGGTAAATATGAATCTGGGTGTTGTTAGCAGATAGACAGATACCACCGTCTTGGCGGCATTTGTCTATCTGTAGGCTCTAGGAGAGTTGGCCAAGACTTCCTTTTCCGACCAAGGCAGGTAAGCTGCGGGGCAAATAGCGTCAAGCAGGAGAAGGGACGATGACAGAACAACATTTCGCCGGGACGATCGGTATTCTGGGGGCGGGGTGGCTCGGGCTGCCGCTGGCGCGGGCCCTGCTGTCGGCAGGCAAGCCAGTGGCGGTGACGGTCAGTAGCGCCGAGAAGGCGACCCGGTTGCAGGGGGAGGGGATCAACGCCTATCCGCTGACCATCTCTGCCAACATGTGCTCTGCCGAGATGCCCGTTGCTGATCAACAAGCGCCGTGGCCCATCCCCTGCGAATCGCTGGTGATCTGCGTGCCGCCCAGCAAGACCGATGACTATCCGCAGGCGGTGGCAAAGGCCTGCGCGTTGGCCAAAGCAAGCGGCACCCGGCGGGTGCTGTTTGTCAGCGCCACCTCGGTGTGGGGCACGGGGCAGCAGGAGGGGGAACAACCCCAACCCCGCCATGCCCGTGGCGAGCGGATGCTGGCGGCGGAGCAGGCGGTGCTGGCGGCCGGTTTCGAGACGGTGATGATAGTGCGCCCCTCCGGCCTTTATGGCCCGGATCGTCATCCCGGCCGTTTCCTTGCAGGCAAGACCCTGGATGGCGGCGCCCAGTCGGTCAATCTGGTCCATCTGGACGATGTGGTGGCGGCTTGTATGTTGCTGCTGGCGCGGGGCAAGGACGGGGATGTCTTCAACCTGAGCGCGCCGGTGCATCCGCGGCGCGAGCAGTTCTACCCCTTTGCCGCTCGCCAGCAGGGGCTGCCTGTACCGGTCTTTATCGAGCCTGCCGGTGAATTTCAGCCCATCGACGGCCAGCTGATTTGCCAGCAAATGGGATTCAACTATCGCTGGCCCGATCCGGCCCACTGGTTTGCCGAGCTGGCCGCCTCGGGCAATTGAGGTTTGCCAAGGGGGTGATCGCCCCCTATCATGCCGCCATCCATGAGAGAGAGGCGGTAATGATGGTAGATACAAAACGTCACCCCGATGGGGAGTTGTTGCTGAGAACCCTGGCAATGCCAGCCGATACCAACCCCAATGGCGACATCTTTGGTGGCTGGATCATGTCCCAGATGGATATAGGTGGGGGCATTATGGCCAAGGAGCTGGCAAAAGGACGTATTTGTACCGTATCCGTCGAAGGCATGACCTTTCACAGTCCGGTCAAGGTGGGCGATGTGGTCTGCTGCTACGGCCGCTGCATGAAGATCGGCCGCAGCTCCATGAAGCTCAAGCTGGAGGTGTGGGTCAAGCCGGTACTGCGGGAAAACGATGCCCAGCGTTACTGTGTGACCGAGGGGATCTTCACCTATGTCGCCATCGACGAACAGGGCAAATCCCGCCCGGTTCCGGTGAGTGCCTGATTAAATCAGCCGGGCATTGATGATGGATATTTCCTGCTCAAGCCCGGTTTTTTGCCGTATCATGCGTTCCAGCATCTCTTCCGAGCCCACATATTGCAGGGTGTCAAACAGGCAGAGATCGCATTGAGGGTCCCGTCTTATCTGATAGACGGTGGCCAGCTCCACTTGATGACAATTTCCTTGTTGATCATAAAACGTCACGTTGTACCGAAGTTCTTTCGCCATGAGACAAGGTCCTTCTGGTTGGGTGGAACAGGGACTATCAGCTTAGTCGGCGTGGATGACGTTTGTGATGGTCGCAACAAAAAGCAAAGGCGGGCGGTTGTTAGCCAATGAAAAATAGTTATCGCATTCTTGGCACCTCCCTGCTGACCCTGGGGTTGGTAGGCTGTTTTGAGGTGCCGGATCAGAACCATCTGGTCACAGCTCAAGGGATTGTGCCGGGACTCGACTGCCAGCGTCCGCCGCTGGTAGCGTTGGCTACCACGGCGCTGCCCCGTGAATTCGGGGTGACGGTGTGGAATCTCTACAAGGGCCAGCGTAAGAACTGGCGTGAAGGGATGGACAGTTATGCCAAGGGGCAGGATCTGGTGCTGCTGCAAGAGTCGGCCACTCGTCCCGAGATGCTCGACTGGCTGCGCGCCGGTGATTTCCAGTGGCAACAGCTGCAAGCCTTCACCCAGGGCGGCGTGTCGTTCGGGGTGATGACAGTGGCCAAGACCCCGCAGGCGTTCGTCTGTGGCGTGCGCTCCCCCGAGCCTTTGCTGCGCATCCCCAAATCCGGACTGGTGAGCCTCTATCCGCTGCAGGGCGATCCTGACGGCGTCATGGTCATCAATATCCATGCGGTCAATTTCGAGCTGGGGATGGCTACCTTCCGCGAGCAGCTCAACGATCTGACTGCGCTGGTGCGCCGCCATCAGGGGCCGGTTATTCTGGCCGGTGATTTCAATACCTGGAGCGACAAACGCCAGTTCTGGTTAAGCAAATTGGTGGACGAGCTGGGGCTGCAAGAGGCCGTGCCGGTGCCTGACTTGCGCCGCACCGCCTTCGGTCGCCCGCTGGATCACCTCTACTACCGCAATCTGGATTTGGTCGAGGTGAGTTCACCGGCGACCGACAGTTCGGATCACAACCCCATCATCGCGCGCTTTGCCGCCCAGTCTGTGACTCCCTGATCGGGGATGATGTGTGCGTGTTGCCCATAAAAAAATCCGGCGCCTGATGGCGCCGGATTTTTTATACGTTCTGGCGGTCAACCCGCTCGGGATGACCCGCAGGCATTACTGGTAGAGACCCAGATTCGCTTTGGCGTAGGCTTCGAAATCGGTGCAGCCACCGATGTGCTGCTCGTCCAGGAAGATCTGCGGCACGGTATTGACCGGCTTGCCGGCGCTCTTGGCCAGATCTTCTTTGGTGATGCCTTCGGCATGGATATCCACGTAGCGGAATTTGAAGTCATCGCGCTGTTCGGTCAGCTGCTCGGCGATCTGTACGGCACGGACACAGTAGGGGCAACCCGGGCGACCAAAAATCACTGCAAACATATTTTCTCTCCGTTTTTTAAGCCGTTTTTGTATGGCCGTTGATATGAGGCAGGCAACAGCATAGCCCTGCCTCGTGGCGACTTGAAGTCGAAATTATCGATACCGTGATTCGAGTGGGCCTATTGGATCAGCTTTCATCGGCGATCTGGATCGGCTGCTGCTGATAGATGCTCTCCAGCACCCCCTTCTCGAATACGGTCCAGGGCCACGGCGCCTTGCTGGCACGATAGCGCTCATGGGTGGCCGGATCTTGGGACAGGCCACGCTGGAACATCACGAATGCCTTGCGCTGGCCGCCTGCCGTGTCGATAAAGCCCACCAGATTGGAGGTACCGGTGATGGTTCCCGTCTTGGCGTGGACCTTGTTCTTCATCATGGGGGCGGTGACGCTGCGGCGCCACGCCAGGGTGCCATCCACCTGAGAGCTTGGCAGCAGCTTGATCAGGCCAAGTTCGGCATCATTTTTCTGGATGAAGTTCAGCACCGACATCATCTGACGGGCGCTGATGAGATTGTGAGCGGAGAGACCGGAGCCGTCAGCCAGGGTGGCATTGCCCAGATCGATGCCGTTCTTGGTCAGGATGGCGCGCACTGCCATGGTGCCGCTGCGATAGCTGCCCGGCTTGTTGTAGTAGTGACGGCCCACGGTTTTGAGGAAGGTATCGGCATAGAGGTTGTCCGATTTCTTCAGCATCTTGGCCAGCATCACTGGCAGGGAGACCGAGTAGTGGGTGCCGAGGGTCTCAGCCCCTTCAGGGGCCTTGTGGGTGACCCGCAGCAGGCCATCATGCTTGATACCGGCACGGTTCATCGCCCAGCGGATGTTGTCCCAACCCCAGGCTTCCACATCGTGAATGGCGAAACGCAGTCCCTGCGGCTCCTTGTTCGGGGTGATACAGCCCTTGAGTTCGTAGAAGTTGCCCTTGGCCATGTCCACTTCCAGTGCGCAGAACTGGCGCGCCATGTCGCCATAGCTCATCACCTCCACGTTGTCGGCACCGATGCCGATGGGCACGCCGGTAGCCACATTGCCCACCGCCGGTTTGCCAATCTGGGTGGCAGTGATGGTGCCGTAGGCGCAGTTCTTGTCGATGATGACCGAGGAGACGGGAGCGGCGAAGCAGAGGGTCTGATCCCCCCACGACCAGCCGTTGCCGCGCTCGTAGCCGTTGTAGGCGCCGGTGTTGACGTAGACATTGCCCTTGATGCTGGTGACGCCGAGTTGCTTGAACAGGGCCAGCAGATCCATGCGGGAGAGGGTGGGGTCGCCGACGAAGTTGATCCAGATATCGCCGTTGATGGTGTCACCCTGTTTGGCACCGGGTTGGGCCTGAATGTCAGTGGCGAAGCGGAAATCGGCACCCAGCTCGAGGCGGGCTGCCAGCGCAGTGAGCACCTTCATGGTGGAGGCGGGGGCGATCATCTGATCCGCGTGGCGGGCGAACTCGACGCCGTTATTGCCCTGCACCATGATGGCGTACTGGCCACCCTGAGGGGGCGTCAGCGGGGCGGCGTGAGCCGCCAGAGAAGAAAAGAGAGCACAAAAACCAATCAACAGCCGCTGCATAACATCCTCTAACGTGACGAAGGGGCCGGCAGTGGTGCCGACCCTGATAATTCAACCCGCCGATGCGGGATCGACGGGGGTAATGCAATTCATGCCATGTATGCCGGTCGCCATCATGTCATCGAGTTGGCGGTACGATAGCGACCCTCATAATCAAAAATTTTCTCTTTTATCTGCCAGAAGCGACCCGATTTGCGGGCGATAACAAAATCCGGATGACGGAACTGGCTTTGCGCGGCCAGCACGCTCGCCAGGGTGGCAAATTCGGGCTCCAGCCCCGGGGCGGGCCAATGATGACGCACAAAGTGCTGTTGAAACAAGCGCCGTGCGCCCGGGGAGTGAAATCCGAAGTATTCACTGAGGGTCAGCCCATCCTCATCGTGGTAGGTCACCTCCAGCCGCTCCCCTTGTTTGCCGCGCCCTGCTGTGAGGGTTAGCCCCGCACAGCGGATCACCATGCAATCCTTGAGATTGAGCGCCTCTTTGAGCTTGTCGTCAGGGTCCACCAGCAGCTGATCGCAGCTCTGGCAGCTGCGGGCGGCGATGTCGTTCTCCGCACCGCAGCCGGGGCAGATCTTGGCGCGAAAGCGGTAGTCACACTCTTCGCGGTTGCCCTCGTCATCTTCAAACAACCCCTGACAGCGGCGTCCGTAGTGCTCGATCACCTTGCCATCCTCGTCGGTCTTGCCCCAGAAGGTGTTGGCAAAACCGCAGGCGGGGCAGGGCACCTGTACCGGCTCGGTACCGGCATGGGGGCGAGGCTCCCCCACTTCGGGGGCGAACAGGTTGAAGTTGTTGCCCGCATAGTCGAGCACCAGACAATCCTCCTTGCCCGGCGAGAGGCGCAGGCCCCGCCCCACGATCTGCTGATAGAGGGAGACCGACTCGGTGGGGCGCAGCATCACGATAAGATCGACATGGGGGGCATCGAAGCCGGTGGTGAGCACCGCCACGTTGACCAGAAACTTGAGCTCGCGCGCCTTGAAGGCGCTGATGAGGGCATCGCGCTCCGGCCCCGGCGTCTCGCCGGTGATAAGGGCCGCCTGCTGACCTCTGGCGCCAAGCAGGCCGTGAATTTCCCGTGCATGCTCGACGGTGGCGGCGAAGATCATCACCCCCTGCCGGTCGGCGGCATACTCCAGCACCTGACTCAGGATATGGGGTGTGACCCGCTGCTGGCGTTTGAGCTCGCCGTTGAGATCTGCCTCGCTGAAGAGGCCGTTCTCCCGCGGCACCAGCTTGCTGAAGTCGTAGTGGACGATGGGGGCATCCACCATGCGCGGCGGCGTCAGATAACCGTTTTTCACCATGAAGCGCAGCGGCAGCTCGAACACGCAGTCGCCAAACAGCCGTTCGCCGTGGCTCTTGACCATGCCGTGATAGTGGCGCCGGTAGATCCAGCCCAGCCCCAGCCGATAGGGGGTGGCGGTGAGGCCGAGGATCTTGAGGGCCGGATTGGCAGCCTTGAGATGGTCGATCACCTGATGGTACTGGCTGTCGTCATCGAGCGAGACCCGATGGCACTCGTCGATGATAAGCAGCGAAAACGCCCCGTCGAAGGCAACCAGATTGCGCGCTACCGACTGCACCGAGCCAAACACCACCTGGGCGCTCGCCTCCTTGCGATCCAGCCCTGCGGCGAAGATGTCGGCCTTGAGCCCCCACGCTTCGTACTTGGCGTGGTTCTGCTCCACTAGCTCCTTGACGTGGGCCAGCACCAGTACCCGACCACGCGCCTTGCGGGCCAGCTCGGCGATCACCAGACTCTTGCCAGCCCCGGTGGGCAGCACAACCACAGCGGGATCCGGGTACTTGCGAAAGTGGCTGATAACGGCGTTGACGGCGTCGGTCTGGTAGGGTCTGAGAACGAACATGCAGGTTTGGTGCGGGGCTTGGCAGGATGGCGCCATTATAGGGGTCTTGCCGCCATAAAAACAGCGGGCCGGCATGATGCCGGCCCGTTGAATACATTGCGTGCTTAGTGGAAGGGGAAGAGGTAGTTCATCCAGCTTGCCATGCGCAGCAGCACTTTGCGCATTACAGAAACATGGTGGAAATACTCGGTATAGACAGCGGCTTGCCCGCTGGCACCGGCAATCACCTGATACTTGGCCCACTCGGGGTCGGTGATGGAGATGAGCACCGGCATGCGGCCCGGGCGGATAGCGCTGGTCTGATCCAGCAGCATGGCGTTGGCCTGCACGTTACCGGCGGCAATGGCCGGGATCACGGCGGTCACCTTGCCCTTGAAGATCTTGCCGGGAATACCGTCGATCACCACTTCTGCCTCATCACCCACCGCCAGACGCTGCATGCTGTTCTGCCAGAACCAGCCAACATAGGCAGTCTCATCTTTGTGGATGAAGGTCATCACCGGACGGTACATGAAGGGGGTGGCGATCATGCCGGGACGCAGGGCAAGCTGCACCACATGGCCATCGCTTGGGGCATAGACCACGGTCTGGGCCAGCTGGTATTTGGCTTCATCGAGCTGGGCCTGCAGATCTTCCAGCGTGGCGCGTTGCTGATCCATCTGGGCGGCGATCTCGTCTACGCTCGCCTGAGTCACGTCGAGGTCACGCTGCTTGCCGACGCCGCGGCGCATCAGGTCACTGGCGCGATCTCTGTCCAGTTTGGCGGAGCGTAGTCTGGCGTCAATGGACTTGAGTTGATCCTTGTTGGCATCAAGTCGGGCGCTCAGGCTCTCCACTTTCAGTCTGAAAGGCTCGTCATCGAGGCGAAACAGCACATCGCCCTTCTTCACCGGCTGGTTGGCTTGTACCGGCACCTCGACTACCCGGCCCTTGACCAGCGGTACGATAGGGGTGGAGAGGTAGTAGTTGCGCGCCATCTCGGAGTAGGGGTGGTTGTAGTTCATCAGCATGATGAGGGTGCCGATGAGCACCACACCACCCAGCGCGGCAGTCGGAACAGTCCACTTGTTGAGCGGGATGCGGAAGATTTTGAAAATGGCTACACAGAGTGCCGTATAGGTCAGGATCAGTAGCAGGTCCATGATTTATCCCTGTTGCTCTTGCTGTTCGATATGGTTGAGACGGCCCTTCAGTTCAGCCAGCTCTTCTCTGAGGGCCGCGATATCATCTTCATCTTTTTGCAGGCGCTGGTTAAAGCCCCAGCCGCGATCGGGGCGATAGATGGTTGCCCAGATCCAGAGGAAAGGCC
Source organism: Aeromonas sp. 159 (assembly GCF_963862045.1). Classification (NCBI taxonomy): domain Bacteria; kingdom Pseudomonadati; phylum Pseudomonadota; class Gammaproteobacteria; order Aeromonadales; family Aeromonadaceae; genus Aeromonas; species Aeromonas sp. 159. The sequence continues at coordinate 12,016 of NZ_CAWLMI010000026.1, forward strand.
ACAACACATGCAGCGTAAACAGGCTGACCCAGCCGGCAACATGGATGGCATCCTGATGGGGATGATTGCGATGTTTGGCGATTTCGTAAGGAATATCGTGGATCACGATGATTCCGTAGAAGATGACCAGCGCGACAAAGACGAGCAGGCCAAGGGCAAAGTAATCAAGGAACATGTATAACCTCCATTGGCTTTAAGCACAGCTTTATCATTGATTCATATATTCGGGAAAGCAATTTAAAATCACATATTTATCGTCAGGCCGAACGGAATCTTAAGGGCTTGTGCTGTATAGGAGCTTAAGGGAATAACGAGTTGTTTTATTGGTTTTTTTATCAATTAAAAAAGGGGCCTTTTGGCCCCTTTTTTACCACCTCAAGTCAGACATCACCCTTCACTGGGATTGCTAACCAGTGGTTGGCGGAACTTCATCAGGAAGGCCACGGTAATGGCCGCTGTGGCAGTCAGGCCGATGATGGTGGAGGTCCCCATCTCCAGCCCGAACCCGATGGGGGCGTTGGCCAGATAGGTGATCACCACAGCAGTCATGAACATGGCGGGAATGGTGCAGATCCAGTGCAGCTTGCCCTCTTTGATGAGGTAGGCAGCCGCAGCCCACAGCATGATGACGGCGGTGGTCTGGTTGGCCCAGCCGAAGTAGCGCCAGATCACCCCGAATTCAGCCTTGGAGATGATGAAGCCAAGGATAAACATGGGGATGGCGATCAGCAGACGCTTGGCCAGCGGCTTCTGGGTCATCTTCAGGAAGTCCGCCACGATCAGGCGAGCACTGCGAAACGCGGTGTCACCGGAGGTGATGGGCAGGATCACCACGCCGAGGATGGCCAGAATGCCGCCGACTGTGCCGAGCAGGCTGGTGGAGACTTCGTGTACCACGGCTGCCGGGCCGCCGTTGGCCATGGTAGCGTTGAGTGCTTCGGTGCTGTCGTAGAAGGAGAGACCCAGGGTGCACCAGATAAGGGCGATGATCCCTTCACCGATCATTGCACCGTAGAAGATGAAACGGCCAGATTTTTCGTTCTGCATGCAGCGCGCCATCAGTGGTGACTGGGTGGCGTGGAAGCCTGATACCGCGCCACAGGCGATGGTGATGAAGAGCAGCGGCCACAGTGGCAGCTCGGTCGGGTGCAGGTTGGAGAAGTCCATCCCGGTGTTGTAGAAGCCTTTGCCGGAGGCGATCAGGCCAACGATGAGGCCGACCGACATGAAGACCAGCAGGGCGCCGAAGATGGGGTAGAAGCGGCCGATGATCTTGTCGATGGGGACTATGGTCGCGAGGATGTAGTAAGCAAAAATCGCCACAATCCAGTAGACCAGATCGGTGGAGGTTAGGTTGGCGAGCAAGCCGGCCGGGCTCAGCACGAATACCACGCCCACCAGCATCAGCAGCACCACGGCAAACAGGTTCATGAAGTGCTTGGCAGCGGTGCCCAGATGTTCACCGACCACGGTTGGCACCGAGGCCCCCTTGGCGCGTACCGACAGCATGCCGGAGAAGTAGTCGTGAACCGCACCGGCGAAGATGCAGCCAAAGACGATCCAGAGCATGGCGACCGGGCCGTAGAGGGCACCCAGGATGGGGCCGAAGATGGGGCCGACACCTGCGATGTTGAGCAGTTGAACCAGATAGACTTTCTTGTCCGACATGGGGACATAGTCCACCCCGTCAGCCATGGTGATCGCGGGGGTTTTCAGCTCGGGTTTCGGGCTGAATATCCGTTCGATGAATTTGCCGTATATGAAGTAGCCGGCCACAAGTAAGCCGACACAGAGGAAAAACCAGATCATTGCTACGCTCCTGCATTGTTATTTTTTAGTGTGCAGAGCGAGTCTAAAACGGTTGCGCCTGACTGGCAGGTGAAACTCCCCGAGCGGCGCTTTGGCGCGTCGAGCGGTCGGCGGCTGTGATCAGGCGCACACTCCGCGGCTCAGTCCAGCCCCAGCTGATCTTTGAGCTCCTTGAGATAGCGACGACTGACCGGCACCCGGGCGCCGCTCGGGGTGACTATCTCTGCCAGCTGGTTATCCAGCAGCCGGATCTCGAAGATGGCGTTGGGGGAGACCAGATACTGGCGGTGGCAGCGCAGCAGCGGGCTCTTTTCTTCCAGCGATTTGAGGGTGAGCTGGGTGTGGAACAGCTCGCCCTGACAGGCCACATGGACGCCGCCGAGATCGGAGAAGGCATACTCCACCTGCGCGATGGGCAGCAGCCTGACCCGATTGTGCAGATAGCCCGGAATATGTTCGATGGTGGGGGCCAGCCGATCTATGGGCTGCGGGGAGATATCCTGCTTGAGGCGAGCGAGGGTCTTGGCGAGCCGGGCGGGCTCCACCGGCTTGAGCAGGTAGTCGAAGGCGTTCTCTTCAAAGGCCTGAATGGCATATTCGTCAAAGGCGGTGACAAAGACGATGCGGGGCAGGGGGTCGAGCATGGCGACCAGCTCCATGCCGCTCAGCTTGGGCATCTGGATATCGAGGAACACCACATCAGGCTTGAGGCGCTGAATAAGCGGCAGCGCCTCGATGGCGTTGGCCGCTTCCCCCACGATCTCGATGGCAGGATCGCAGGCCAGCTGCTGCCTCAGCTCTTCGCGGGCATAGTGTTCGTCATCGACTATCAGGGTGCGGATCATGGTTGCTCCTTGGGAATGGTGAACGACACCCGGGTCCACTGTTCAGGCTCGCAGGCAATAGTCACGCCATAGCGCTCGCCAAAGGCGCTTTTCAGTCGCCGATCGACAATGGTCATGCCCAGACCGTCGCCAGCGGGGTGCGCTTGCCAGGTGCCTGCATTATCTTCCACATGGATGGTGACGCTGGCGGGTTGCTCATCGGTCCAGAGGCGAATACGCCCCTGCTCCAGCAGAGTCGAGATGCCGTGCTTGATGGCATTCTCGATCAGCGGTTGCAGAGTGAAGCTGGGTAGTCGCAGTGTGGCCAGATGGGGCGGGATCTCGTTTATCACCGTCAGCCGATCGCCAAAGCGGGCAAGCTCGATCTCCAGATAGGATTGGCAGTGCTCCTGCTCCTCCTGCAGGGTCGCAAGGCCGCTCTGGCGTTTGAGGTTCTTGCGAAAGAACAGCGAAAGATGCAGCAGAAGGTCTCGCGCCTTGTCCGGATCGCGCCGGGTGATGGCACTGATGGTGTTGAGGGTGTTGAACAGAAAGTGGGGGTTGATCTGGGCCTGGATAAGTTTCAACTCGGACTGCACCAGCAGCCGCTGATGTTGCTCCAGCCGGCCGGCCAGCAACTGCTGTGACAGCAGGTTGGCAATCCCTTCCCCCAGGGTGTGGTTGATCTTGAGAAACAGCCGCTTCTTCGGCTCGTAGAGCTTGATGGTGCCGATCACTCCTTTGTCCCCCTGCAGCGGGATCACCAGCACCGAGCCCAGCTGGCATGCGGAGGAGAGGCTGCAGCGATAGGGCTGGCTGTTGCCATCGGCAAACAGCACCTTGTTCTGGGCGATGGCCTGCATGGTGATGGCTGACGCGATGGGGGTACCCGGTAGGTGGTGATCTTCGCCGGTGCCGATAAAGGCGAGGATCTGCTCGGTGTCCGTGATGGCGACCGCCCCCACGCCGGTCTCCTCCTGAATGATGCGGGCAATCTTGTTGCTCGCCTCCGGGGTAAAGCCCTGACTCATGATCCCCACTGTGCGGTTGGCGATATTGAGCGCCTTGGCGGAGAAGACCCGGGAGAACTTCTCATACATCCGCTGCTGGTCGCGGATCATGCTGATAAATAGCGCCGCGCCGCAGGAGTTGGCCAGAATCATCGGGGTGGCGATGGTGCGTACCAGCAGCAGGGATTTGTCGAACGGGGTCGCCACCAGCAGGATGATCACCATCTGCATGATCTCGGCATAGAGGGTGGTAAAGAAGGCGATGCGTGGTTCAAACAGGGCATCCGTTCGCCCCGAGCGCATCAGGCGCCAGTGCACTATGCCCCCGAGCAACCCCTCGCAGGTGGTGGAGATGGCGCAGGCGAGATCGGTAAATCCCCCCAGCGTATAGCGGTGCAGGCCGCCGGTCAGCCCTACCAGAAAGCCCACCAGCGGCCCCCCCAATAATCCCCCCAAGACAGCGCCGACCGCCCGGGTGTTGGCGATGGCATCGTCGATATCGAGGCCTACATAGGTGCCGAGGATACAAAAGCTGGAAAAGATGATGTATATCAGTATCTTGTGAGGTAGTCTCACGGAATAGTTGGCAAGCGGGCGCAGCAGCGGGCTTTTCGAGAAGAGATAGGCGATCACCAGGCTGACGCTCATCTGTTGCAGCAAGGAGAGGACCAACTGCATAAAAAACGCTCCTCATAAGCCAGCTGAAAAAATAGCCAGCCCGTGAATAAGTGTGATCAGGATCTTGTTCTGTTGGCCCAACGGGGCGCAACGGGCCGCCAGTTTGCCAGAACAAGTGGATAAAACCATATCAAATCAGCATGTTAAATTGATATTTGTGTAAGCGGCAGCGGGTTGATATTGATGGATGGAGCATGAATGTATCCGCTGGATACGCCACACGGAGGTGGCATGCTCCGCCCGGCCCCTTGGCTGGGCGTTTTTTATACATGGTCAGTTGACAACCTTCTGATGGGGGTTTGAGCAATTATTCCGGTTTGTCCAATGAGTTATCCCCAGCTTCTGGGGATAACTCAGAATGCAAAGTAGTAGCAGAAGCGGCGGGTCAGGTTGAAGAACTGCCGTTGTCCCTCATCCAGTTCTTCCTGTTTCAATACTCCGGTAATAATACGCTCGTCTTCCCGCAGATCGATCATGGCGACCGCTTCCGGCCGCTGGGCCTTGATATAGGGCAGGATCTTCGGCTTGAGGGGCATGGTGGGTTCGGTAGAGAGCACCAACGCAATGCTCTCGTCGGAGAGTTTCACCAGTGATCCCGGCGGATAGACTCCCAGTACTTTGATCAGCAACTTGACCAGATTCTGGTCGAACTTCTTCTGGGATAACTTGTAGAGCTGGCTGATGGCCTGACTCGGCGCGGCCGGGTTGCCGCTGTTGCGGGGATGGAGCAGCTCGTCGTAGAAGTCGACCAGCCCGATCAATCGCGCCAGCGGCGGGATCTCCCCGCCCTTGATCCCGAGCGGATAA
>NZ_CAWLMI010000027.1:0-18740 GCF_963862045.1 Aeromonas sp. 159
ACCCCGGCGGCCTGCGCAGCCTGCTCGATGGCGAGGTTGCCCCCCAGCACGATGAGATCCGCGACGCTGACACCACACTCGGCCGCCAGCTTGTCATAGACCGCCAGCACCTTCGCCAGCCGCGCCGGTTCGTTGCCCGGCCAATCCTTCTGCGGCGCCAGCCGGATGCGGGCACCGTTGGCACCGCCCCGCTTATCAGAGCCACGGAAGGTACGGGCGCTATCCCAGGCGGTACTCACCCGCTCGCTGATGGAGAGGCTGCTGGCGGCGATCCTGGCCTTCACCGTCGCCACGTCATAATCGGCACGTCCGGCAGGCACCGGATCCTGCCAGATCAGATCTTCTGTCGGCACATAGGGGCCGACATAGCGGCTCTTCGGCCCCATATCCCTGTGGGTCAGCTTGAACCAGGCGCGGGCAAAGGCGTCGGAGAAGGCCGCCGGGTCATCGCGGAAGCGCTCGGCAATCTTGCGATACTCGGGATCGAATTTGAGCGCCATATCGGCATCCGTCATCATGGGTTTGCAGCGGATCGACGGATCCTCCACATCCACCGGCATATCCTCTTCGGCGATATTGATCGGTTCCCACTGATGGGCCCCCGCCGGTGATTTTTGCAACCACCAGTCGTACTTGAACAGCAGCTCGAAGTAGCCGTTGTCCCATTGGGTCGGGTGGGTGGTCCAGGCCCCTTCGATGCCGCTGGTCACAGTGTTGCGGCCGATGCCGCGGTTGTGGTGGTTAATCCAGCCGAGCCCCTGCTCCTCGAGGCTGGCCCCTTCCGGCTCGGGCCCAAGCTGTTTGGCATCGCCGTTGCCGTGAGCCTTGCCGACGGTGTGGCCACCGGCGGTCAGCGCTACCGTCTCTTCATCATCCATCGCCATGCGGGCGAAGGTGACTCGCATATCTTGCGCGGTTTTCAGCGGATCGGGCTGGCCATCCACCCCTTCCGGGTTGACGTAGATAAGCCCCATCATCACCGCCGCCAGCGGGTTTTCCAGATCCCGCTCGCCGGAGTAACGACCGCCCGGCTTGCCGCTGGGCGCCAGCCACTCTTTCTCCGATCCCCAGTAGATATCCTTCTCCGGATGCCAGATATCCTCGCGGCCAAAGGCGAAGCCGAAGGTCTTGAGCCCCATGGACTCATAAGCCACGGTGCCCGCCAGAATGATCAAATCGGCCCAGCTGATCTTGTTGCCGTACTTCTTCTTGATGGGCCACAGCAGGCGACGGGCCTTGTCGAGGTTAGCGTTATCCGGCCAGGAGTTGAGAGGGGCAAAGCGCTGGTTGCCGCTGCCACCGCCGCCGCGGCCATCGGCGATGCGGTAAGTCCCGGCCGAGTGCCAGGCCATGCGGATCATCAGGCCGCCGTAGTGGCCCCAGTCGGCGGGCCACCACTCCTGACTGTCGGTCATCAGGGCGGTCACATCCTGCTTGAGGGCCGCCATATCGAGCCCCTTCAAGGCTTCCCGATAGTTGAAACCGGCCCCCAGCGGATTGGTCTTGGTATCGTGTTGGTGAAGAATGTCGAGGTTGAGGCTCTTCGGCCACCACTCCATTCTGGACGTCTCGACGGAGGTGGTTCCCCCGTGCATGACCGGGCATTTTCCTGCGGAACTGTCTGAATTGTTGCTCATCGTTTTCCTCATTTGCTCTGCTGTCCATAACCTGAAACAGCATGGCACAGAGGCGTGACACAAACTGTGCAGCAGCGGCCGATTTACGGATCTTTCACGCAAGCGGCCACGGAGCGCCCGTCAGCCGCGACAGAAATTGGACGAACTATGGCGCCTCTGCGGGCTGATGGGGCGGCTCGGGCCGCAGCCAGGCGCTGCGAAAATCGAACCAGCCGAGCGCCGTCATCCGCACCCCGTGCACGCCGACCCGGCTCTCCAGCTCCAGCCAGTGGTGAAACAGCGGCACAAACCAGCTCTGCTGCTGCACAGTTGCCAGCAGGGCGCGGGGGCCTGGCTCCTCACCGCTGGCGCGCCACTGCATCAACCCTTGCCACAACTCATGCTGACTGCTCCACACCTTGCGCAGCAACGGGGTGCCCTGCAACCAGGCGTAGGGGGCAAAGGGGCCGGCATGTTCGAGGTTGAGGGTGCCGAGCCAGAGATCCACGTCTTCATCCTCGCCACTCACCCAACGACCGTAATCGAGGGTGCGCACCTCGAGCCTGATCCCCTGTTCGGCCAGCAGACTGCTCATGGCGTTGGCGCACTCGTTGAACTCCAGATGCTGGTTGAAGCAGGCAAGCACCAAGGTCGTCGGCAACTGCACCGGTATGGGCAAGGGCGTGGGTAGCGCTTCGCGCCAGTGAGGCAGCAGGCCGAGGGCGCTGGTCCAGCCCCGTTGCAACTCGGGGGCGACCCGCCCCATCAGGGCTACCGGATTGAGCAGCTGGCCCAGCCACTGCCGCAGGGCGGGATCCTGCAAGGATCCGGAACGATCATCCTGCAGCAGGAAGTAGCAGCCCGACTCCAGCTCCGATTCGCCGCGCATGGTGCCGAGCTCAGGGCTGTCGCGCCCCAGCTGCAGGTGGGTCTCCAGCCGCTCCGCCAGCTCCGGCAGCATCCAGATATCGATCTCGTCGAGCAGGGCGCGCAGGCCGAAGTAGTCGTCAAACGCCGCAAGGCAAAGATGCAGGGGATCGTTGGCGGCCACCCGGTAGGGGCCGGTGCCCACCGGTTGCAGGGCAAAGCCTGCCTCCCCCTTGAGCTCCCGCGGCAAAATGGTCGCAACCGGTTCGGCCAGCAGGTGGGGCAGCCAGGGATCCGGGCTGTCGAGATAGAGATCCAGGGTGCGCGGCCAGGGGCTCTCCAGCCGGTCCAGATGGGCGAACAGCGGGCGATCCCGCAAAGCCAGCAGACTCTCCATCACATCTTCCACCACCAGCTCGCGGCCGTGGTGAAAGCGCACCGCCGGGCGCAGGTAGAAACGCCAGTGGCAGGGGCCCAGACACTCCCAGTGGTGGGCCAGATCCCCTTCGATTTCCCCATTTTCCTCATTTCGCCGGGTGAGGCCGTTGAAGATCTGGCGGCTCAGGTGAATTTCGGAGCGGCGCATCGGGCCGGTGGGCAGCAACTGCGGCAACGGGCGATAGTATGGCACCCGCAGGATCTGGCGCCCCTCGCGGGTGGCCTGACCGAGCTGTTCGATCAGCAACGGAGTGAGCAGATCGAGGCGATCTTCGGCCAGCCGCACCGCCTGCGCCAGCTGGCCCTGACTGAGCAGATCCCGCAAGCGGCGCCGGGTCAGACTCTCCTGGCTGTCGAGCAGGGAGAGCCGGGAGCGCCGCCCCCGCCCCGCTTCCGCCGACCAGCTGAGCCAGCCCTGATCCTGCATCCGCCGCAGCAGCAGGCGGGCGTTGCGCGGGGTGCAGCAGAGCAGATCCGCCACCTCGGCGAGGCTGATCTCCCGTTCGTCGCTGCCAAGCAGCTGGGCGAGTCGTTGAAATTGCTGGTAGAGGCGACCGGTTGGCATAAAAGAGGAAATCCTGTTGCTGTAAGTCATCAGTTTTTACTTCCGCATTTTAGCTCAATACTGCTGATGAACGTGAGAACCACAGCAGAGGAGCACCATCATGAGCCACGCCAACCCCCTCAAACCGAACCGGATCCAGCAGACCTTGCGCCGTTACTTCAAGCGGATCCTGCCGCGCCCGCTGCCACTTATCGAAGATCCCATGCAGCAGCTCAACCGCCTGATGCAGTGGGATATGAACCAGATCGATGACAAGGAGTATCGCCGTCGCCTCTGAGTACGGCAGGCCTGCCCGCCACTCGGGACGCGCATCCCCTGCGGGCGACATTGCTTTGCCGGATCTTGCTGTTTACATCGGCCACGGGCCTGATAGATTGGACGTCTATCCATCTATAACTGCGACAAGCAACATCCAACAAGGAGTGTGTGATGAAAGATGCGACCCTGGCCCTGCACCATGGCTTTTCCAGCGACCCCACCACCAAGGCGGTCGCCGTGCCCATCTACCAGACGGTGGCTTACGAGTTCGAGAGCGCCCAGCACGGGGCGGATCTGTTCAATCTGGCGGTACCGGGCAATATCTACACCCGCATCATGAACCCCACCAACGATGTGCTGGAGCAGCGGATGGCCGCACTGGAAGGGGGGATCGCCGCGCTGGTGGTCTCGGCAGGTTCCGCCGCCATCACCTACGCCATTCAGGCGCTGACCGCCGCCGGTGACAACATTGTCTCCACACCCCAGCTCTATGGTGGCACCTACACCTTGTTCGCCCACATGCTGCCGAGTTTCGGGGTCGAGGTGCGCTTCGCCAAGGATGACAGCGCCGAAGCCATCGCCGCCCTTATCGATGACAAGACCAAGGCGGTCTACTGCGAGAGCATCGGCAACCCGGCGGGCAACATCGTCGATCTGGCCGCACTGGCCAAGGCAGCCCATGCCCGCGGCGTGCCGCTTATCGTTGACAACACGGTCGCCACGCCGGTCTTGTGCAAGCCCATCGAACATGGCGCAGACATTGTCGTACACAGCCTGACCAAATATGTCGGCGGCCACGGCAACTCGTTGGGTGGCGTCATCGTCGACTCGGGCAAGTTCCCCTGGGCGGATCACGCCGAGCGCTTCCCCCAGCTGACCAAACCCGAGCCCTCCTACCACGGGGTGGTCTACACCGAGGCCTTTGGCCCGGCTGCCTTTATCGGTCGGGTACGCACCGTGCCGCTGCGCAATACCGGCGCGGCGCTGGCGCCGATGAACGCCTTCCTGCTGCTGCAGGGGCTGGAGACCCTGAGCCTGCGCATGGAGCGCCACGTGGATAACGCTCTGCGGGTCGCCCACCACCTCAAGCATCACCCCAAGGTGGCCTGGGTCAGCTACGCCGGTCTGCCGGGCCACCCGCACTATCTGCTGGCGGAGAAGTACATGGCCGGTCGCCCCTCGGCCATCCTCTCGTTCGGTCTGAAAGATGGTTATGAAGCGGGCGTGCGCTTCTACGATGCGCTCAAGATCTTCAAGCGGCTGGTCAACATCGGCGACGCCAAGTCGCTGGCCTGCCACCCGGCCTCCACCACCCATCGCCAGTTGAGCGAGGAGGAGCAGGCCAAGGCTGGGGTGAAACCGGAGATGATCCGGCTGTCGGTGGGGATCGAGGCGATCGAGGACATTCTGGCGGATCTGGATCAGGCGCTGGAGGCCTGAGTCAGTCAACGAGGGAGCGGGCATCAGCCCGCTCTTTTTTAGCCATCGGTGAACCGCCCCCCTCGTCCGCTCGTATACCCCATCCTGCCACCGAATCGAGGTCATTATGATAGTCCTGCACCACCTGAACAAATCCCGCTCCCAACGCATCATCTGGCTGCTCGAAGAGCTGGGCCAGCCATATGAGATCAAGGCGTATCAGCGCGATGCCACCACCTTTCTGGCACCGCCCGAGCTCAAGGCCATCCACCCTCTCGGCAAGTCGCCGGTCATCGAGTTCGACGGCCGGGTGCTGGCGGAATCGGGCGCCATCACCGAGTACCTGATTGCCCGCTACGCCGCCGATCGGCTGGCACCGGCACCAGATAGCCCCGACTATCCCGAATACCTGCAGTGGCTCCACTTTGCCGAGAGCTCCGGCATCCTGCCGCTGCTGCTCGACATGTTCGTGCGCAAGGATGGCAGCCCGATGCGCTTCCTGCCGGACTACGCCAAGGCGGAGTGTGCCAAGGTGCTGGGCTACCTCAATGAGGTACTGGCGAATCGCCACTATCTGGTGGGGGATCGCCTCTCCGGCGCCGACATCATGAACTCCTTCCTGGTGGATCTGCTGGCACAAAGCGGTCAGCTGGCCCACTTCCCGCATCTGCAAGCCTACTGGCAGCGCCTCAATACCCATCCGGCCCGTCAGAAGGCGGTAGAGCTGGAGCGCGAGCTGGATCAGCGCCCCTGACCGAACAGCCACCATGCAAAACGCCCCGACTGTCGGGGCGTTTTTGTTATGCTGCGAGCGCGGTTTACTTGGTCGCGGGCACCTTGTCCCGGCGCGACTTCCACCACCATCTCAAGCGGATCTGGGAGATGAGCATTCCCGCCAACATCAGGGCGCAACCGGCGATGGCGCGCTCGTCCAGCGTTTCACCCAGCAGCAACACACCACCCACGGCGGCAAAGACGGTCTCCAGACTGAGGATGATGGCGGCATGGGCAGGATGGGCGCCCCGCTGCCCCACCACCTGCAGGGTATAACCCACCCCGACCGATACCAGCCCGGCGTAGAGCAGCGCCTGCCAACCGGCCACGGCACCAGCCACAGTCGGGGTTTCGATGACAAAGGCGGTGGCGAGGCTGAGCAGGCCGCAGACCACGAACTGCACTCCGGCGAGCTTGATGGGGGCAACCCGGTTGGAGTAGTGATCCACCAGCAGCAGGTGAACAGCCCAGAACAGGGCGCCGACTACCTGCAACAGATCGCCAAAGCCGATGGTAAACTCGTCGGTGACGCTCAGCACATAGAGACCGGCCAGCGCAATGAAGGCGCCGATCCAGGTATTGATACCACTCTTGTGGCGCAGCAGCAGCCCCAGTACCGGCACCAGAATGATGTAGAGCCCGGTGATGAAACCGGCCTTGGCGGCAGTGGTATAAAGCAGCCCCACCTGCTGCAGGGATGCGGCACAGAACAGCACCAGCCCGGCCAGCACACCACCGATCAGCAGCTGGCGATGGTCGCCCGCGACGGCAACAGGTTGTCGGGATTTGAGCCACCAGAGCAGCGGCAGCAGGGAGAGGGCGCCGAGCAGAAAGCGCAGGCCATTGAAGGTATAGGGCCCCATGTGATCCATCCCGAGGCGCTGGGCGACAAAGCCCATACCCCAGATGGTGGCAGCCATCAGCAACATCAGATTGGAGCGCATGGCGATTCTTCCTTAAATCGGCGCGTGACGGGTTATCCGATCCAAGATACCCGCCTCCCTATCCTCTTGTCTCCACTCTTTGTCTTCGCTCTCGCTCTCAACGCGCTGCATCACACTGCTTTTAAGCACCGCGAGTGCTAAAGCAGCGAAGGCTTGGTGAACACGGCCAACAGGGCAATCAGTAGCAGATTGCCCCGCAGGATCCACACCACCCGGAAGTGCTGCTGAATGGAGATCATCGGCGCCTTGCCCAGACGCAGGGCGCGACGCCAGCGATAAAAGAGGCGGCTGGGATAAACGAGGGAGCCAACAATCAGCAGAAACAGCCCCATCTTGAGACCGTGGGCTGGATGGGCAAAGATCTCTGCCACCGAGCTGGCATGCTCGAGGGCCAGCAGACTCCCGGTGGCAAAGATGGAGAAGAGCGCCAGCGCCGCCACCCCATCTGCCAGCAGCAGGCGGCGCACTCGCAGCATGTTCAGGCCGCGCCGAAAGATCAGATACTCGACACAGAGGGCAAGGATTAGCACCGCTATGCTGCCATAATGAATCATTGAGAGCAGAGTGTGGTTCAGCATCGGAAACATCTCATTTTCTGCCTTTAGACGAGCCGCACAGCATCATATATGCTGGTGTCACCCGAGACGAAAAGGATCTGTTCATGTCCCCCGCCAAGCCCAAGAACACTTGGTCTTTGATCACCCGCATGCGGCTGGGCCTCCTCTTGCTCTTTATCCCTGTGTTGCTGCTCGGCAGCATCTACTACCTGCATATGGAGCGCACCCTACGCCACGAGCAGCAACAATATCTGATTGCTCGCAACACCCAGTATTTCCATACCCTGATCGAACCCTATCTGGCGACCCTCAAACGCCAGTTTACGCTCATTTATCAGCAGGTAAATTATCGGGATTTCAGCGGCCCGGAGATCCTTAACGGAGAGCGCTACCTGCAACAGTGGCAGGCCTATCACAAGGTGATGGAACTCGATTACGTCTATGTAGGCACCGAGCATCGCAAGATGCTGATCCACCCATCCTGGCAGGCCGACGAGAAGTTCGATCCCAGAACCCGCCCCTGGTATCTGCTGGCATCCAGCCATCCCGGACAGATTGTCTGGACCGATCCTTATTACGACTACACCTTGGGCACCCTCACCATGGCGCTGGCCCGGGTAATTGAAGATCCTGACGGCAAGCGGGTTGGCGTACTCTCGCTGGATACCCAGCTCACCCCCCTCGCCAGCTGGCTAAACAGTCGGCATGATCAGAGTCACCATCTGGGCAATGGCTATCAGATCCTGCTCAACCATGACGGGCTGGTGCTGGCCCATCCGGATCGCGAACGGGTATTCAAACCCCTCGCCCACCCCGACTGGCTGGCCAGGATGCAACAGCCGCAGGGCTTTTTCCTCGATGATGCCAGCGGCCTGATGGTCTCCTACTACCGCATCCCCGAGCAGCGCTGGATCCTGCTCAGCGTTGAGCCCACCGCCAGCATGCAGCAGGTGATCGACAGCGTCTCCATCAACGTGCAGTTGATGATTGCCGTCGCCTGCATTCTCTATCTGCTGCTGGCCCTGCTCTGGTCCCGCTACTTCCGCCGCATGCTGGGGGAGATCACCCTGCTGATCCGCGCCAGCCGCTCCGGCGGTATCGCCTACAACGGCCGCCGCATGCTGGAGCTGGCCAAGGTCTATGAAGAGATGGATGCCGCCAGCCAGGACTTTGCCCAGATCCGCCTGCAAGCCCATCAGGACAAACTCACCGGGCTCTACAATCGTCGCTTCTTCGACGAGTGCCTGCAAAAGCAGCTCAACAGTGGCGCTCCCTTCGGGGTGGTGATGTTCGATCTGGATGATTTCAAGCGGGTCAACGATACCCATGGCCATCAGGCAGGGGATGTGGTGCTCAAGCGGGTGAGCAAGCTGGGCATGAATCTGTTCCACGAGTGGGGCTGGTTCTGCCGCTATGGCGGCGAGGAGCTGGTGCTGATCTTCCGTTACGGCGAAGAGCAGCCGATGCTCCCCTCCCTGCTGGAAGCGTTCCGGCTCGGGGTGGAGCAGCTGGAGTGGCGCGAACCCAATCTCACTATCACCATCAGTGGCGGGGTGGCCTTCAGCCGCTCCGGGCTCTCGGCCAAAGAGCTGGTGGAGCTGGCCGACAAGGGGGTCTATCAGGCCAAGCGGGAGGGGAAAAACCGTATCTGCTTCCCGCTGCGCCACACCCCTCACCAGAATGCCGAGGAGGAAGTGCCCGCCTTTGGCGAGCCCCGACAACAAACCAACGAAGGGTAGCCACAGCGGCCAGCATCAACCACAACGCCGTCAGCAAAAACAAAGAGAGAGGCTCCAGCCTCTCTCTTTGTTTTTCGTGCTTCTGTCACACGTTAAGCCTGTGTGGCGCGCGACTCAGCGCTGCCACTCCCACACCGGCCAGCCCAGCTCCTCGGCTTGCTGGCGCAGCGCGGGGGCCGGATTGACCGCATGGGGATGGCTCACCGCCCGCAGCATGGGCAGATCGTTGTGGGAATCGCTGTAGCCAAAGCTACCCTGCCAGAGGTGGTCCCTGCCGGCAAACAGCTGGTTGATGCGGGCTACCTTGCCCTCGCGAAAGCTGAGAGTGCCGCGGGTCTGGCCGGTCAGCATCCCCTCCTCCTCATCGAGCAGGATGGCGACGCAGTGATCCATCCCCAGCATCTTCGCCATGGGGGCGACCAGATGCTCGCCGGAGGCGGAGATGAGCACCAGATCGTCGCCCCGCTCCCGATGCCATTCGATACGTGCCAACCCCTCGGGGTAGAGGCGCTCGCGCAGCACCTGCTCGGCAAAGCGGGTAGAGAGCGAGTCGAGCCACTGGCGCGTCTTGCCCGCCAGCGGTTGTAGGGTGAAGGCCATGTACTGGTGCATGTCCATCTTGCCTTGATGGTAGAGGGACATCATGGCCTGCTCCTCGGCGATCATGCTGGCGGGCGCCAGCTCCTCGGCCACCATGTACTCCAGCCAGAGGCTGGCGGAATCCCCCGCAATCAGGGTCTCGTCCAGATCAAACAGTGCCAGTGCCATGGGCGCTCCTCGCAGTGAAAATGGAAATGAAATGCGGCCTCATGCTACCTCACAGAGTTGATCCCGGGCCACCGCCAGGGTCACGGCACTGCCAGTGGCCAGCAGATCGCCAGCCGAGCGGTTGAGGCAATCCACCGTCAACAACCCCGCCTCGCACTCCACCTGATAGCGGATCACGTTGCCGAGCAGCTGTTGCTGGCGAATGATGCCGGGCAGGCTGGGTTCGCTGCTGGTCGCCCCGGCGGGCAGCAGGGTAATGGACTCCGGCCGCAGCGCCAGCTTGCCCTGAAAACGGGGGCCAAACAGCGACTTGCCCTGCTCTGCGCCAAGCAGGTTGTAGTTGCCGATAAAGCTCGCCACAAACTCGCTGGCGGGGCGGGTGTAGATCTCCTCCGGCGTGCCGCTCTGGACGATGGATCCCTTGTTCATCAGGAAGATCCGATCCGACATGGTCAGTGCCTCCTCCTGATCGTGAGTCACGAAGATGGTGGTGAGCTCGAGGCGCAGCTGGATCTCGCGGATCTGCTGGCGCAGGCTGCGGCGGATGCGGGCATCCAGCGCCGAGAGCGGCTCGTCCAGCAACAGGATCCTTGGCCGCACCACCAGCGCCCGGGCCAGCGCCACCCGCTGGCGCTGGCCGCCGGAGAGCTCGGCCGGATAGCGGCGCTCGAAGCCGGTCAGCTCCACCAGTTCCAGCGCCTCCTGCACGCTGGCCGCCAGCTCCCGTCCCGGCTGGGGTTTCATCTTGAGGCCGAAGGCGACGTTGTCCCACACCGTCATGTTGGGGAACAGCGCATAGCTCTGGAACACCATGCCGATGCCCCGCTTCTGGGGCGCCTGCCAGGTGATCTCCTCACCGGCCACCCGCACCTGACCGCCATCCACCGGGGTGAGCCCCGCCAGCGCCCGCAGCAGGGTGGATTTGCCGCAACCGGAGGGGCCGAGCAGGGTCACCAGCTCCCCCTTGCGAATGCCGAATTCGATCCCCTCGAACACCGGCGTATCGCCGTAGGATTTGTGCAGTTGATTCACTTCTAAATGAAACATCTTGGATCACCGATGAAATCTGTTGGCCGCCCAGGTGAGCAGCAGGGTCAGCAGGAAGTAGCTCATCACCAGCGCACTGGTGAAGTGGCCCGAGGTGGCGCGCATGTTGTAGAGGTAGACCTGCAGGGTCTCGTAACGGGTGCCCACCAGCATGTTGGCAAACACGAACTCGCCGAGCAGGAAGGAGAGGGAGAGAAACAGCGCCGCCAGCAATCCCTTGCGCAGACAGGGGATCACCACCAGCAGAAAGGCTCGGCTGCTGCTCGCCCCCAGCAGGTGGGCGGCATCCATCAGATCTTTCAGCGGCACCCCCTGCAGGCTGTTGGCCAGCGCTCGGTACATAAAGGGGAGCACCACGGTGAACCAGGTGCCGATCAGGATCCACGGCGTGCCGATAATCGGCAGCACGCCGTCAGCGTAGATCTGTAGCAGCCCGACTGAAGAGACCACCGGCGGCACCGCGAAGGGGAGCAGGATCAACAGGTTCATCCAGGGATCCAGCTTGGGGAAGTAGTAGGCCACCACCAGCACGGTCGGCACCAGCACCAGGGTGCCCAGCAGCAGGGTGGCGAAGCAGACCAGGAGGCTTCGGCCAAACGCCGCCAGAAAACGCGGATCGCCCCACAGTTTGAGATACCAGTCGAGGGTGAAGCCATCCGGCAGCAGGGTCGCCCCCCAGCGGGTGGAGATGGAGTAGAGAAAGGTAGCCAGCAGCGGCAGCAGCAGGGTGGCGACCAGCCCACCCAGCACCCACTTGGGCCAGCGCGGCGTCAAATCATGCATGGGATTGCCCCTTGTTCACATAGCTCTTTTTCAGCAGCCACTGGTTGGCGGCCGTCACCACCCCCAGCAGCACCATCAGGATCACCGCCAGCGCCGCTGCCATATTGGGCTCGAGGAAGATGTCGCCGGAGACCAGACTGGCCACCCGGATGGTCACCAGATTGAAGTTGCCGGTAGTGAGGGCGTAGGCGGAGGCATAGGCCCCCACCGCGTTGGCAAACAGGATGATCAGGGTGCCGAGCAGTGCAGGCGTCAGCACCGGCAGTGCCACGTGCCACACATACTGCCCCTTGCTCGCGCCGAGCAGCGCGGCCGCTTGCGGCCACTCATCCTGCAGCGCATCGAACGCCGGGTAGAGCAACAGCAGGGCGAGCGGGATCTGGAAGTAGGTGTAGATGAGAATAAGGCCCGACCCCGAGTAGAGGTTGAAGCCGTCGATCAATCCCCAGGATTTCAGCAGCAGAGTCACCGCACCGTTGATGCCGAGAATGATGATAAAGGCGAATGCCAGCGGCACCCCGCTGAAGTTGCCGGTCATGGTGACAAAGGCCAGCAGCAGCCGTTTGACCCGCTCGCCGCTGTGGCGCAGCGCCGCCGCCCCGAGGGTACCGATGACAAGCCCCGCCAGACTGGCGATACCGGCAATGCGCAACGAGTTGCCGAACGATTGCAGGTAGAAGGGGGAACTCAAAATCTCCCGGTAGTAGTCGAGACCCCAGCCATCGGGGGTCTGAAAGCTACCCACCAGCACCCACACCATGGGGGCGAGCTGGAACAGGATCATCAACAGGATAAACGGCAGCAATACCAGTGCGGGCAGCCAGTGGCGGCGCACCTTGTGCTTGGTTGCCACGGGTTGATCCACCAGGATCTCGGTGGTGGCAGGCATATCAGTGCACCTCGCGCATAAAGGCGGCCTTGAGCAGCGGTGGCGCTGCCGGCTTGTCGTGGGGGATGCCCAGCAGATCGGCCATCAGGGCGCAGAGCTGGGTCTGGGCGATCACCACGCCATCCGGCCAGCGCTCGATAAAGGCATCGCCAAACAGCCAGAGTGGCACGGTGCGCTCTTCCGGCAGGGTGCCGCCGTGGCTCAGGTCGTTGTTCATGCCGTGATCCGAGGTGACTACCACCTGATACCCCTCCGCCAGCCACTGGGGCAGCAGATCGGCCAGCAGGCTGTCCATCCGGCGCGCCTGATTGCGGTACTGGCGGGAATCGAGGCCAAACTTGTGGCCTGCATCGTCCACCCCCATCGGATGGATCAGCAGGAAATCGGGATCGTATTGGGTTCGCAGCCATTCCCCATCCATCAGCAGATGGCTGTCGGGATAGTTGTCATCCCAGTAGAAGCAGCCGTGCTGGATCGGCAACTGCTCGTCATGAGTAAAGCGATCACGGGCAGCCAGCCAGGGGCTGCGGTTGTAGAGTTCGCTCACCCAATGGTAGGCCGCCGCTGCGGTGCGTTTGCCCGCGGCGCGGGCCAGATGGAAGATGGAGTCATGCAGACTGAGGCGACTCACCCCGTTGTGGGTGATGCCGCTCACCACCGGCGGCACGCCGGTCAGGATGCACTCGTAGAGAGGCCGGGAGAGAGACGGCAGGGCAGCATTCAGGGTCGTATGCAGGCCCCGCCCCGCCTCCACCATGCCACCGAGGTAGCCCATGGTGTGGGCTACCTCGGCTGCCAGACCATCCACAAGTACCACTATCACCTTGTGTTGCACTGGATTCCCTTACTGCATGTTGATCATGACGGTTTCTTGCCACTGGCGCGGCAGGGCTTTGGAGCTCTGCTCCCAGGCGGCGTGATCCTGAACCGGCTTGGCATTGGCATACTGCTCGGCTGGCAGCAGCTTGGCCTTCACATCATCCGGCAAAGTCACGTTGCTGCGGATCGGGCGAGCGTAGCCGCGGGCCAGGTTGATTTGACCGGCATCGGAGAGGATGTATTCCCGCGCCAGTTTGGCGGCGTTGGGGTTCTTGGCCCACTTGTTGATGATGGTGGTGTAACCGGCGATGACGGAGCCGTCACTCGGGATCACCACATCAAACTTCTTGGGGTCGATCTGGTCGCGGTAGTTGAGGGCGTTGAAGTCCCACAGCACACCCACTTCCACCTCGCCCTTCTCGATGTTGGCGATGGTGGGATCGTTCAGGGAGAGACGACCCTGCTTGGCCAGCTGACCGAACAGCTCCAGTGCAGGTTTCAGATTCTTCTCGCTGCCGCCGGTGGCATAGGCAGCCGCCAGCACGCCGTTGTTGGCCTGGGAGGCAACGCCCACATCACCCAGGGTCACCTTGTAGTCACCACCCAGCAGGGATTGCCAGCTGGTGGGGGCTGCCTTGACCAGATCCTTGTTGATCAGGAAGGCGATGGTGCCGGTATAGGCCAGCATCCAGTGACCGTCCGCATCCTTGGCCCAGTTGGGAATATCAGCCCAGGTGGAAGGTTTGTAGGGCTGGGTAACACCCTGCTTGACCGCAACCGGGCCGAAGGCACCGCCCACGTCGCCGATATCGGCGGTGGCATTGGCCTTCTCGGCGGCGAACTTGGCGATCTCCTGCGCCGAGCTCATGTCGGTATCCTGATGCTTGATGCCGTAGATGCTGCCCAGCTGCTGCCAGGTATCCTTCCAGTTGGCCCAGCTGTCAGGCATGCCGATGCTGTGGAGCTGGCCTTCGCCACGGGCGGCCTTTTCGAGATCCGCGATATTTTCGGCTGCATAGCTATTTGTGGCAAACAACGGTTGGCTGATGGCCACCATGGCCAGTGCACTTGCGATCACGCTTTTCATCATCCCATCCCTCTGGACTAGGTCAGTTAAGGTTCGAGAGGGATGCTAGAGGGGAATTGTGACGGTGGCGGGGCGCTTTAATGGCAGTTTGATGACAATCGCCCTGTCATGGCGCTGTCATCCACAGCGGTTACAACTCTGAACCCGAGTGAGGCTGGACTACTCCAGTCATCCACCTTCTGAATAAGCAACAGGGACAAGAGTGTGACCGAGCCGAGATTGAGCGAGCAGAGAGTGAACGAACAGAGCATGGCCGATGGCCGCTCCTCCTCCAAGTGTGAACAGATTTGCCAGACTCTGCGCCGCTATATCGGCAGCGGCCAATTGGGGGCCGGACAGCAGCTACCCGCCGAACGGGCCCTGAGCGAGCGCTTCGCCACCACCCGCATCACAATCAAGGAGGCGCTCTCCAGCCTCGAAGCAGACGGCCTTATCTACCGTGCCGAGCGGCGCGGCTGGTTTGTGGCGCCACCCCGCCTCACCTACGATCCCGCCATCCACACCCACTTTCACCAGTGGATCGGCGAGCAGCAACGCACCGCCGAAACCCGGGTGCTGGCCCACGGCAGCGAGCTTGCCAGCAGCGAACTGTGTCGCTGGATGGGGCTGGAACCCTTCACTCCACTTTATGAGATCCGCCGCCTGCGTCTCATCGACGGCCGCCCGGTGCTGCATGTCAGCCACCACCTGCTGGCGAGCCGCTTTCCCGATATCGCCAGCGCGCCGCTGGCCAGCTCCCTCACCGAGCTCTATCAGCAGCGTTATGGCATAGGCCAGGGCGGGGCGAGTCTCGAGATCACCCCCTCGGCGGCGCGCGGCGCCATCGCCCGCGCCCTCAATCTGGCGGAGGGGAGCGCGGTACTGCGGCTGGTGCGGGTCAATTACGACGAGCGAGGCGGTCTGGTGGATTGCGATATCGAGCACTGGCGGCCGGATGCCATTCGTATCTGTCTCGATACCCGGGCGCTGCAACCCATCATCGCCAAAGCGCAGCCCATGCAACTGGCAGAGTAACCACTCTCAGACTCACGAGCAGACACGGATCCCGCAGGATCCGCCGGGATCAGTTGTCGATATTGGGGATCATGTCGTCAAAGCTCTGGTAGCCGCAGTCGGCCAGTTGCAGCGACATGGTGTAGGTCTTGGCGTGCTCCTGCTGGCCGATGGCGGGGCGGTTGAGCTTGATCTCCTGATGCCAGTACTCCTTCATCCGGTCGATCAGCGCCATCGCCTCCCCCTCGTTGAGGTGCAACTGGCAGAGCGCCATATAGTTGTTCGACTTGTGCATGTTCTCCACCAGATACTCCCCCAGCACCGACATTGCCTGCCGCGCCTGCTGGCGGGCGAAACGGCTGTGCTGCTCGAAGCTGATCCGCTCGCTGATCAGGAAGTGGTAACTGTTGTCGATACCAAGCTGCAAAATGCCAAGCTTCTCCAGCTTGCGCAGATAGAGGTAGCAGGAGGCATCGGTCAGGCCGTACTCCCGCTTGAGATCGATCAGCGTCTTGTCGCGCCAGAAGATATTGGCGAGAAAGGCGTAGAGCCCCGGTTCGTTGTGAAACGCCTCGTCCTGCTCCTGAGTGAAGACGGCGCGGCGGCTCTGGGCGTCCTGAGTGCGATCCAGCAACTCCTCGAACGAGAGCCCCACCAAATGGCAGATCTCCAGCAGAGTATCGAACGGCAGCGAGGGCTTGTTCATCATCCGTTTCACGGTCGCGATGGAGACACCCATGGCTTCTGCCAGGGTCTGATAACGGATCCCCTTGTCGGTCAGGGTCTTCTTCAGGGTGTCGAGAATATTGTTGGCCAGGGTCTGGCTGTAGGTCATGCCACTCTTCCTTGTTATCGCACTTTCATTGCATGGTTATGCCGAGTCAGCTTCTGACCTGTTTTTACCTTCAAGGCTCAGATATTGACACCGAAAAAACAGCCTCGAGAAAAAATCGCCTATAACGCCTATCAGGACAGACCAGTTGAACGGTGAGGTCGCAAAATCTGACACCAGACAGTGCATATCTTTCAACCCGCAAACATTTTGCTAGTGCTGCATAGAACATCGCGCATAATCGAAACGTATCGAATTCAAGACCCTTCCTGGTTGAGAAATCGATTGTTTGCTTCCAAATTTTTATCTTTTAAACCGTAAGGTTTTTTCTCTTTCCTGGCATTGGGCGGCGCTGATAGCACCGCCCTTTTCTTTTCCCTGAATTCGCAGGTCAGGTCAAGGGCCCCGGCAAGGGGAAGTTTCACAGGCCACCCGCCGCCCACTGATGCGCCAACCACCACGACCTCTCTGGCAAGGTATCCTAAACGATCATCAATAGCGTTTCATTGCCATTCAATATATTTAAATGGCTTGCTTGGAACGCTTAACTCAATATAAAAACGAATATAAGCAAGTAATTTAAAACATCAAAAACTTATCTTTTAAATGGTTTGCATATATAAGACAACAAAATTAATCAACCAGTACTACCAATATTTACTTATCACTCCCCGCTCCCACCCCAACAACTGCTACCGGGTAAAGAGAAAAGCCACCCATAAGAACCCACCCACTCATCTGGTGGGCAACATAGCCCACGCAAGAACAGCCTCAAAAGACCACCAAAAGTCGCAGTGGGAACAATCCCAAACCTAAAAAAGAGCAAAAAACAGGCAAAAAGATAGATTTTTTTCTCACGGTTTAACCTTGTGATACGTTCAAAAAATCATCGAAAAGAACCTGATACCAATCAGTGACATCTGAGATGCCAATTTTTAGACAGCTCATCATGGCCACGCTCGAATGAAAATTTAATACCAATACAAATCAATAACATAGAATCAAAGTCTAACTCTCAGCCTGTCATTTGCCTCACCAGTTAATTATTTAAACCTCAATAAAGTTAAAACTCTAATAACACCATTTATTAAACAAAACGCCCCTACTTGCAGCCAGTCATATTTAGAAGAATGGGAAAATCACTCTCTTGTTATTCAGAAATGTGCTGACTATACTGCGGCCCCTCTGTGAAAGCAGAGTAATGACGGAAATATAAAAAGCTTCATGGATTGAGCAATATAAATCACACGCAGTTCACGCAACACAAGGTTATTTATCCATGAACAAGTTTAATAAAATTGCCGCTTTCTCCCTGCTTGCTCTGGCCATGAATGGCGGCGCCCATGCCGAAGGCTGGTATGCAGGTCTGGATCTGACCACCTCCAAAATGGATCTCGATGGTGCAGCCAAAGACGCCTATGACGCCAAAGTGATCGACGACCAGCTCGACGGCGGCAGCCTGATCGTGGGTTACAGCTTCAAACCCTGGCTGGCGGTTGAAGGTGGCTTGCACGCCCAGCAGATGGATCAGCTGACCTGGGTGACCTCCCCGATTGCAAGCGGCTTTGCCGACACCACCATCGAAACCCGCAGCATCAGCCTGGCCGCCAAGCTGAGCCAGCCGCTGGCCTGGGGCTTCAGCGCCTATGCCAAACCGGGCATCGCCTACACCCGCACCGAAGTGGAAGTTGTCGGCAACGCCACCATCCTCGGTTTTAGCGGTCAGGTAAACGAGAGCGCAACCAAGAGCAAGGTACACCCCAATCTGGAAGTAGGTCTGGACTACGCCTTCAACGACCACTTCTCTGCCGGTATCGGTTACGAGCGCCAGTTCGACGCCCTGAGCCTGGGTGACGAGCACTACTCTCTGGATACCTTCAAGCTGGGTCTGCGCTACCACTTCTAAGTCGCGCCGCGTCAGTCACAATACAAAAGGGCCGCAGGTTTCAAACCCGCGGCCCTTTTTACTGCTCTTTTTCCGTGCCCTGCGCGTTAGCAGATCTGGTCTTTACCCAGCTGCTTGGCCTGATAGAGCGCCCGATCGGCACGCACCATCAGGCTCTCCTTCTGCTCATCCTGCTGATACTCAGCCAGCCCGAAGCTCATGGTAGCGGGCGCATGGGGGCAGATGGGCTCGCTCGCCATCAATGCCTGAAACTTGCTCGCCACCACCAGCGCATCCTCGCGGCCGGTGTTGGGCAGCAACACCATAAACTCGTCACCGCCCCAGCGGGCCAGCAGATCGATCTCGCGGATATGGCGGCGCACCAGCGCCACTATGTTGATCAGGGTCTGATCCCCGGCGTTGTGGCCATAGCTGTCGTTGATCTGCTTGAAGTTGTCCA
>NZ_CAWLMI010000028.1:0-29588 GCF_963862045.1 Aeromonas sp. 159
GCCACCGGTTCCGAGAGCAATCCCACCTCGGTGGTGAGCCGGGGGGATGTGAAGATCTCCTTCAGAAGCCCGCTGGTGCAGCCGCAATTTGCGGTGCTCGACCCGACCACCACCTACAGCCTGCCGCCGCGCCAGACCGGTAACGGAGTGGTGGATGCCTTCGTCCATATTGCCGAGCAGTACCTCACCTTTCCGGTGGGAGGCGAGGTACAGGATCGGCTGGCGGAAGGTTTGCTGCAGGTGCTGGTGGAGAACGGCCCCAGGGCGCTGGCGGAGCCGACCAACTATCAGGTGCGGGCCAATCTGATGTGGGCGGCCAGTTTGGCGCTCAACGGCCTTATCGGTTGCGGAGTGCCGCAGGATTGGGCCTCTCACGCCATCGGCCATCAGCTGACGGCGCTCTATGGGCTGGATCACGGCCAGAGCTTGGCGGTGGTGCTCCCTTCGCTGCTGCGTGAGCGGGCGAGCCAGAAGCAGGACAAGCTGGCCCAGTTTGCCGAGCGGGTGTGGCGTTCGACCCGCGAGGACAAGGCCCTGCGCATCGAGGAGGCGATCATCCGCACCGAGCAATTCTTCCAGAAGATGGGACTGGGGACCCGGCTTGCCGACTATGGCCTCAGCGAAAGCTGCATTCCGGCGGTCTGCTCCAACCTCAAGCGGGTGGGGCGCACCGCGCTCGGTGAGCAGCAGGATATCGACCCGGATCGGGTGGCACGCATTCTCGCCCGCGCGCTATAAGCCGGCGCCGGTTTGTGTCCCTGGCTGATTCATTTTCCCAATTAAAGAGGGCCGCTTGTTGCGGCCCTCTTGCATGAGGGTTAGCCGATCACTCGGTGCGCGCCTTCAGATAACCGGCGTAATCCGGGATCTGCACGCTGAACGCTTGCCGCATATGGGGGCTGTCCATGATGAAGTCGGCGGTCGCTTCGTTGGTGGCGACCGGGATGTTCCAGACCGCCGCAAGGCGCAGCAGCGCCTTCACGTCCGGAT
This sequence comes from Aeromonas sp. 159, assembly GCF_963862045.1. Lineage (NCBI taxonomy): Bacteria > Pseudomonadati > Pseudomonadota > Gammaproteobacteria > Aeromonadales > Aeromonadaceae > Aeromonas > Aeromonas sp. 159. Next base: position 991 of record NZ_CAWLMI010000028.1, read on the forward strand.
CGTGCGGCACCGCATTGAGGGGATCCCAGAAGAAGATCAGCACATCGATCTTCCCTTCGGCGATCAGGGCGCCGAGCTGCTGGTCGCCCCCCATGGGGCCGGAGAAGAGGCAGGTGATGGGCAGTTGCGCCTGCTTGCCGAGCATGGTGCCGGTGGTGCCGGTCGCATAGAGATGGTGGAGCTTGAGCTCCTCCTTGCGGCGCATCACCCAGTTCAGCAGAGGGGTCTTCATGTTGTCGTGAGCCACCAGTGCCACCCGTTTGTGGGGCGCCATCTCGCGTGCAATCTGTTCCATGGAAATCGTCCGTAGCATTGTTATTGGAAGAGATCCGTATCCTAATCGAAAGCCATGACAGATGCTGTGTCGGGCGTATTAACTGTGATCCTGTCGAAAAGTTTTCGGGTCATGCGACTCAAATATGGCGGCCCAAATAAAGAGACCCGCGCTGGCGGGTCTCTTTGCTTGCTGGCCTGCTGGCTCAGGAGCCGTGGTGCAGTTGCGACTGCTGATAGTTCTCCAGCCCGATGCGATCGATAAGGTCTAGCTGGGTCTCCAGCCAGTCCACATGCTCCTCCTCATCCTCCAGGATCTCCTGGAACAGGTCGCGGCTGATGTAGTCTTGCACCGACTCGGCATAGGCGATGGCTACCTTGAGGTCGGGGATGGCATCCATCTCCAGCGAGAGGTCGCAGCGCAGCATCTCTTCCACCGTTTCACCGATACGCAGCTTGCCCAGATCCTGCAAATTGGGCAGCCCTTCGAGAAACAGCACGCGCTTGACCAGCTCGTCGGCGTGTTTCATCTCATCAATGGACTCGTGATACTCCTTGTGCCCGAGCGCCTTGAGGCCCCAGTCATCGTAGATGCGGGCGTGCAGGAAGTATTGGTTGATGGCAATCAGCTCATTGGCCAGCACCTTGTTGAGGTGGGCAATGATCTTGGGATCTCCTTTCATCGACAGTGCTCCTTGGTTCGTGCCTGAGGCTCCGATCGTTAGAGTTTAGTCCAGAAAAGTGACAACAAGGGGTCTGGCGAGCCAGCTCGCCTGAGAAAAGAGGTGACCCTGTTGGCGGGTCGCATCAGAAAAGAGGTGTCCGGATCAGGCCACTTCGTAGTAGAGCACGGGTTGCTCCTGCTCCATCTTGTCGAGCTCGGCGGCAATGATCTCCATGGTCATGCGCACGCATTTTCCACATTGGGCGCCCACCTCGAGCGACTGCTTGAGTTGGCGGAATTCGCTTTTACCTGACTGCACCGCTTTGCGGATCTGGGTATCTGTGATGCCGCGGCACAAACAGACGTACATGATGGTCACCTCTTGTGGAATGAGATGAAATCTAAATGAGAATGGTTCGTAGTGCAAATAACCATTGGTAATAAGATCCCCTGCTTGCCACTGTGCAACCCCTTGGGGACAATGCTGGCAACCAGAGGAGATCACCATGCTCAAGAAACTGTTCAGCGCCCTGTTCGGGGGCGAGCCGACCAAGGCGCCGGAAGTCACTCCCACCGAATATGCCGGTTATCTCATCTATCCGGAGCCCATGGCGGAAGGGGGGCAGTACCGATTGGCTGGCCGCATCACCAAGGAGTTGGACGGCGTGCTGCAAACCCACCGTTTCATCCGCTCCGATCTGTTTGCCAATCCGGCCGATGCCGAGCGTTTCATGGTGCAGAAGGCCCACACCTTTATCGATCAGATGGGAGATCGCATGTTCGAGCCCCGCAAACCGGCTGACAGCCAAGTTTCATGACACTGCAAGAGGTCACCCTGCTGCGCGAGGCGCTGGCCCGCGCCGGTGAGCGGCGACTGATCTGGCTGGAGGGGGAGGAGGCCGAGTGCATTGCCCGCGCCCAATCCCTGCTCGGCGAGACCGTCTTCTGGCTGGGGGCGGGGCCCGAGTGCTATGCCCCGCAACCTGCCGCCAAGGCGCTGCAGCGGCTCGGTCAGGAGTGCGACACGCTGGTGTTCAATGCCTTCAGCGGCTTTCACCCCGATGCCTTCGGGGCGCTGGCAGGTACTCTATGCGCCGGTGGCTTGCTGTTGCTGCTAACGCCGCCCAGAGCACAGTGGCCTGCATGGCCGGATCCTGACCGGATCCGGCTGGTGGCCCAGCCGGAAGAGGCGAGCCGGGCCGGTCACGGTTTTATCGCCCGGCTGGTGCGGTTGCTGGTAGGTGATCCTGCCCTCTCTCTGGAGCCGCCGGTTTGCTCGCAGCCGTGGCAACCGATTGGGCCGGAGCGCAGGCTGAGCTGCGATCAGACACGGGCACTGCCCGCCATCCACAAGGTGTTGCACGGCCATCGTCGTCGGCCGCTGGTGCTGAGTGCCGACCGCGGTCGTGGCAAGAGTGCGCTGCTGGGGCTGGCTGCCGCCGAGCTGCTGCGCCAGCAGCCAGGGCTGAACATAGTGGTGACGGCCCCCTCGCAGGCAACGGTAGCGACCCTGTTTGCCCACTCAGCTCGCGGGCTAGATACCACGCCTGAACAGCTGACCGGACTGAACTACTGCTCGCCGGATCGGCTGGTGCACGAGGCGATGAATCCCGATCTGCTGCTGGTGGATGAAGCGGCCGCCATTCCGACCCCGCTGCTCGAAGCCATGTTGGCCCGCCACAGTCGCATCGTGTTTGCCACTACCGAGCACGGTTACGAGGGGACGGGTCGCGGTTTTCACCTGCGTTTCAAACGGGTGCTTGATAGTCAGACCCCGGAGTGGCAGGAGATCCACCTCTCTGAACCCATTCGCTGGAGTGAGCGCGATCCGCTGGAGCCGCTGATTTTCCGCCTGCTCGGCCTCAATGCCGAAGTCGCAATGCCCTTGCCGCCGACCAGCCCGAGCTGGCGTCTGGTCAGTCAGGGGGCGTTGGCGAGCGACGAGGAGTTGCTCAACCAGCTGTTCGGCCTGCTGGTGCTGGCCCACTACCAGACTACGCCGAGCGATCTCAGATCCCTGCTTGAGAGTCCGGATCTCGACATCCATCTGCTGGAGCAGGATGTGTGCCTGCTGGGAGTGGCGCTGGTGGCGCGGGAAGGGGGAATAGAACCCGAGCTGGCCGAGGCGATCTGGGCCGGGCGTCGCCGTCCGCGCGGCCATCTGCTGCCCCAGTCGTTGCTGGCCCACGCCGGTTTCAAAACGGCGGGGGGGCGCAGCTACGCCCGGGTGATGCGTATCGCCATCCATCCCGAGCTGCATCGCCACGGGTTGGGGTCGCTGCTGCTTGGCAGGCTTGAAGAACATTATCGTCAGGCGGGGATCGATTACCTTGGCTCGGCTTTTTCGGCCAGCGCCGACCTGCTCCCCTTCTGGCGCAAGGCAGGACTGACGGTGCTGCGCATCGGCCTGCAACGGGATGCCGCCAGCGGCTGCCATGCTGCCTTGCTGCTAAAGGCGCTTAAATCCGAGCATGAGTCCGAGATGGATCAGTGGCAGCAGCGTTTTTTACGCCAGTTGCCGACCCTGCTGGCAGGCGAGCTGAAAGGATTGGATCCCGAGCTGGTATGGCGATGTTTGCAAGGCAGTACCGTCACCGCGGCTGAGCTTGGCGAGTTCGAGCGCGACGAGATTGAATGCTTTGCCCTGCATCACAAGCCGTTTGAACTGAGCCAATGCAGCCTGCAGTTTTGGCTGGCACGCCATCTGGCTGTGTTGGCTTCACTGACTCCTGACGAACGTGCTCTGCTGATTGCCCCCATCTGGCAATACGCAGAGTGGGGGGCGCTGGCTGCTAGGTTGCAGCTGGCGGGCAAGCCCGCCGTGATCAAGAGTTTGCGGGCGCTGCTGGCGCGTCTCTTGAGTTCCTCTACCACTCGATAGGTTTGCCCTGCCAGTCGAGAAAGCTCAGCTCGCCATCCGGTTGCAGCCGGTTCATCAGGTTAATCAGATGGTCGGCTACCAGCTCGGGACTCTGCACGTTTTCTGGCGGTACATTGGCGTGAAACGGGCGGGAGAGTGGGGTATCCACTGTGCCGGGATGGAAGGCCAGCAATTTGACACCGGGGGCCCGCCGGGCCAGCTCGATGGCGGCACACTTGAGCAGCATGTTGAGGGCTGCCTTGGATGCGCGATAGCCATACCAGCCGCCTGCTCGGTTGTCGCCAATGCTGCCGACCCGGGCACTGAGAACGGCCAAGGTGCAAGACTCGCGGCCAAACAGCGGTAACAACTGGCTGATCCAGCGCAGCGGCAGCAAGGCATTGGTCTGGTAGAAGCGGGTCATGGCATCGAGATTGATTGCTTCTAGTCGCTTCTCTGGCTGGATCTCCCCCTGATGCAGGATGCCATTGCAGATCACCACCCTGTGCGGTCTCGGCACCACTTCCGCGATGCGCGCCACCACTTCTGTCATCTGCTCATCGCTGTAATCACAACATAGCCAGTGCAGACCCGGCGATGAGAGGCCAGCAGGTGCGGGCTGGCGGCTGATGGCAATCACTGGCCCGACACCCGCCGCCAACCAGTGTGTCACCAGAGCCGCCCCGATACCGCCAGAAGCGCCAATCACGACTATGCCTTCACTCATCTCAGGCTCCTTGTGAGTACATGATGGATTTCACCATCCGCCAATGTTGTCCTGATTGGCAGATACGATCCCGCCAGCCTACGGGATCAAGCGGTTAACGCTGCAATCTTGCCGAGATCCGAGCCGTTGGGTGAATTCCATTCCTATACTGAGGGAAAACCGCAGCGGTCTGCTGCCCGCGCAACCAGAATGAGAGTCACCATGATGTCCAAAGATGGGGAAGAGCGTAAATCTATCCTGACCGAAAGTGGCACCAACGAGCTTGAGATCATCGAGTTTCACCTCAAGAAGCAGCTACCGGACGGTCGTGAAAAAACCGCTTATTACGGGATAAACGTCGCCAAGGTGCGCGAGGTGATCCGGGTGCCGGAGACAACCGATTACCCCAATGCCCAGCGTCATATGGTGGGGGTATTCTCACTGCGGGATCGCCTCATCCCCCTGGTAGATCTGGCGGGCTGGCTCGGCATCAAGACCAACCCTGACCCCAGCCACAAGGTGGTGATCGTCACCGACTTCAACAAGATGGCCAACGGCTTTTTGATCGATAGCGTCAGCAGGATCCACCGGGTCTCCTGGGAGGATGTGGAGTCCCCCAGCCAGTTTCTGGAGGCGGGGGAGAACGACTGCGTGGTGGCCGTGGTCAGGCGCGATGGCAACCTCATCATGATCCTCGACTTCGAGAAGATCATCGCCGATATCAACCCCGAGCTCAGCATGGAGAAGTACGACGTCACCCAGGATCGCAAAGTGCTTATCGACGATCGCATGATGGCGCTGCGACAGGGCAAAACAATTCTGGTGGTGGACGACTCGGCCTTTATCCGCAAGATGATCGAGACCACCCTGCGCACCGCTGGCTACAACGTGATTACGGCCAAGGACGGGGGAGAGGGGCTGGAGATGATGACGGATTTCGATCGTCTGGCCCAGGAGGAGAGAATGCCGGTGACCGGCTTCGTCAATGCGGTGATCACCGATGTGGAGATGCCGCGCATGGATGGCATGCACCTGCTCAAGCGTCTGCGGGATACCCCCTCCTACAAGGAGATGCCCATCGTGATGTTCTCCTCCCTGATGAGCGATGACAACCGCCAGAAAGCGCTGCAACTGGGGGCCAACGATACCATCACCAAGCCCGAGATAGGGCGCATGGTGGGGATGATGGACCATATGCTGCTGGGGATCGCCCCGCCTTCGCCCGCCAACAACATCTGACCTGCCGTTAACTTGCAATTGGCCGGTCGAATCCACTGACCGGTTGCCTCAAGCGGCCACTCCTTGCCAAGGAGTGGCCGCGCTGTTTTGGCTGTTTGCTGCGATCCCGACGCCCCTTGTCTCCCGGACATGATTTATGTAATGATAATTATTATCATTTGTTGGTGTGAAGCATATGACAGCAACCTGGGTGAAGGGGTGGGTCGAGTCGACCGAAGGTGGCAGCAGCATGAGTCACTGGAAACAGCAGACCCGAGAGGGCAACCGGCTGTTTGACTGCGGCGAGTATCATCAGGCGCTGGCTCATTATCAGCAGGCGCTGTGGCTGGCTCGTCAGCAATTGGTGCAGTGGCATGACGCCGATGAGGCGGTGGCTGCGCTGGTTGTGGCTCACCACAATCTGGCGGATCTGCTGGTGGCCATGACTCTGCCAGATCGCGCCGCCGACCTGCTCTGCTATGTGCACGACTGCCTGCTGGCGACCTGTCACTCCCCCGCTTGCTCCTCTCGCCTGCGAGAGGCTGCTTTGCGCCATACCCGCACAACCCGTGCCGAGTTGCTGACGTTCGTACAGCGCCACGGCAGCCACGCCGGGATCATGCGTTCGCTCGGTCACTGCCTGTGTCAGAGCGAGCCCTCATCCCGGCTCCATTAATCCGAACAGAGGTCATCATGAGTCATACCCTGCCAGCCCTGAACTATGCCTACGACGCACTGGAACCCCATATCGATGCACTGACCATGGAGATCCACCACAGCCGTCATCACCAGACCTATATCAACAACCTCAACGCCGCGCTGGAAGGGGCGCCAGAGCTGGCCGCAATGCCGGTAGAGGCTCTGCTGCGCCGCTTCGATACTCTGCCTGTCACCTTGCAGGGGGCGGTACGCAACCATGGCGGCGGCCATGCCAACCACTCCCTGTTCTGGCTGGTGATGAGCCCGCAGGGGGGCGGTGAGCCGGGCGGTGAACTGGCTCTGGCCATCGAGCGGGAATTGGGGGGATTCGATGCCTTCAAGCAGGCCTTCACTCAGGCTGCCCTGAGCCGTTTTGGTAGCGGCTGGGCCTGGCTGGTGGTGGACAAGGCGGGCAGATTGCAGGTGGAGAGCAGTGCCAATCAGGATAGTCCTCTGATGCATGGCCATACCCCGATCCTGGGGCTGGATGTGTGGGAGCACGCCTACTATCTCAAGTACCAGAACAAGCGTCCTGACTATATCGCAGCCTTCTATCAGGTGGTGGATTGGGCCGAAGTGGCCCGCCGCTATCAGGCGGCGCGAGGCTGACCTGTCGCTGGGTATGGGTGTGCAGGCTCACCGCCACAACCTGCGCTGTAATAACAAGACCCGCCAGTTGGCGGGTCGTCTGTTTATGGTGTGGCAGTGCTGACGCTGGCTGCTGAAGGGGCCATCGGCATTGTGGGCAAGGCCGCACTGGGCGCCTCTGCGGTGGTTTCTGCCGCGGATTTGGCGGGAGTGACCGGATCAGTCGTTGCCGCTGCGGATAAAGCAGGAGTGACCGGCTCAGTCGTTGCCGAGGCAGACGAAGTTGCTGACTCGGTGGCAACCGCGGCAGAGACTGCCGCTGGCTTGGCCTCATCCAGCGCCGGTTTGGGTTGTTTTAGGCAGGGTTGCAGACTGCCGATGGTACTTAGTGACTGGCAAGGCACAGGCAGACCGATGGGCACAGGTGCCCCGAGGAACTTGGGCCCCTTGTCCAGTACATAGAGGTCGAGCAGCCCCATCAGGCGGGCAAAGACTTCCCGCACCCGGGTGCGGATCCCCTGATAGGCGCTGGGATCCTCGGCATTGAAGCCGACCGCATCGATACCGAAATGGCGAGCGATGAAGATGGCCCGCTCGTTATGAAAGCCCTGGGAGACCACGGTAAAGCGCTCCTGGCCGAACACCTCTTTGGCGCGAACCACTGAGTCGAGGGTGCGGAATCCGGCGAAATCCATATAGATGACGGAGGCGGGGATACCCGCCTTGATCAGGGCGCGGCGCATCTGGCGTGGCTCGTTGTACTGTACGGTAGCGTTGTCACCGGAGACGATGATGAAGTCCACCTTGGCATTGTTATAGAGCTCGGCCGCCGCCTTGATACGGTATTTGAAGTAGTGGTTGGGGCCGCCACCGGAGAGATATTTGGAGGTGCCCAGCACCACCGCAACCCGGTTGTAGGGCACCTTGTCCACCTGATCGTAGGTGTAGTGACGGGCATCCGAGACGATCCACTCGCTGTAGCCCAGCAGCATGGCAATCAGGGCCAGCAGCAAAACGAGGCAGGCGAGGAGGATCTTGGCAAACTTCTTCATGCGCGGTGCGGTCAGGGTCTGAAGTTGGGAGTGGCTATCGGCATTCTATTACAACTCGGCCGCTGGCGTCAGGCTTGATAACGGGCGGGCACCTCACTCGGGCAGAGGTTGTCGCAGCAGAGGCCGGGAGAGCGGGAGGATAAAGCGAGGGGCTGCGGTGGCAGCCCCTCTGGTCGGTGAAGGTTTATCAGTGGGCGGAGTCGTTACCCTTGCAGGCGTCGGACTCCTTGTTGGCTTGCCACCAGGGCAGCAGATCCCGGGCGAGCCATGCCTGATAGGCGTCGCTGTCGTTGGCGATCAGCCGGTCCAGCTCCCCTTCGAAGTCGCTCATCGCCTGCTGTCGATCCGGATTGCGCAGCGCCTGTGCCAGCGCCAGCCAGCTAGCGCCGCGACCGGTATCGTTGAGGAAGCGGTGAACGGTATAGGACCAGGAGTAGACCATCTCGCCACCCTGGTCGTAGTCAAGGTGGAGGATCGCCGCCAGTGTCGGGCGCTGGTTGGCGGGGCGGTTTGCCACGTTATCCAGACCCCGGGCAAAGCACTGGCCGTGGGCGATGTACTCTGCAATCCCCTCGGCCCACCAGGTGGTGCGGTTGAGCGGATAGTGGCCGAAGCTGCCGTACTGGTTGAAGCGGCCATCCAGATAGTGAACGTACTCGTGGCGCAGGTTCCACACCTGGAAGGCAGGGCGTTTCCACTCCGCCTCATAGGCGAAGAAGCGGGCCTGATTGCCGAGCCGAGCCGGATCCCCCTCGATATAGATGCCGCCATTGTCGGTGGAGACGCCAAACAGCGCGCTGCCGTAGCGGCCCCAGTCGGCGGAGGAGTTGAATATCACCAGCTCCAGCGCTTCGTTGTGATCATCGGCCACCGGTTGCCAGCCAGTCTCCATCTGCTGGTGGAAGCGCTGCTCTTCATCACCCAGCTCGCGGCAGATCCCTTCGGCCTGAGCTAAGGTCAGATCCTGGGCGCGCAGACGCAGGGTGGGCGAGCAGGTGTGCTCGAACGGCAGAATATCTTCCATGCGGATCGGGGTACAAAGCCCGGCGAACTCGCCGCTGACACAGGCTTCGCTGGTGCGATCCGTGTAGGTGAGGTAGTAGCTGGAGAGGGTCAGGGAGACCTCTTCCAGCATGGCAGCCGGATGCTGTCCGCCCGGGATCAGCCCTTGCTGGCGCATGATGGCGATGACATCGCGATCCAGCTGCTGGCGATAGGCGATCGCCTTATCCGGGCTGGTGTGATGGAGGTAGCGCATCATCTGGTAGAGGCGGCTATGGGCATCGAGGATGTTGTTGAAGATAAACAGATCCCGTGAGCCATCGCGCTGTTTCCAGAGGGCCAGCTCGCTCAGGCCCAGTTGCAGCAGGCTCTGGCGCAATGCCGCCTCCTGTTGCAGCACAGCTGCGCTGAAGTCAGCCTGCTGACCGTAAGAGGCGCTCTGATCGACCAGATTGAGCAGCTCGAACAGGCCATCGGCCCAGGGTTTGTGGCCATTGATCTGTGCCGCATGTTGCACCGCATAGCCGAGCGCCTGGTTGAGCTGGGCCAGCATGGGGGCGGCACTCTGGCGGAAGGCGGCTTGGCCAAGCTGTCCCTGCGCCGCTACGCTCCAGGCTTCCAGCACTGTGCCAGCCTGATCTTGTGGTTCGGCACCCAGCAGCAAGGGGTGGTTGAGCAGATCAATCATCACCCCGGCCAGTGCCCGGGCGGCCTGATCACTCTCCTTGCCAACGCCGCCATGGTAGTTATGGGCGCGCACATAGTAGAGCAGCTTGTCCATTGCCGGATGGGTCGGCTGGTTGGCCGCCAGCAGGGCACGCATGCCGCGCACCACCGCCATCAGCTTGGCGTCATCGTGGCCGTAATCCGCCTGCCAGGCAGGACTGTTCTGGCCGCTCACGTCGGCCACCAGTTTGGCTGCATCGCTGTCGAGCAGATCCACATCGGGTTGCTCTGGCTCGGAGCAGAGACGACCGTTGGCGCGGCGGCACTCCAGCTGCTCCTCCTTGCTGGCCAGCACGATGGGGCGATTGAGCACCCGGCTCTCCTGCCACGCTTTGCTCTCTGGCAGGGGTTGCCACTCGCTGCCGGCGACCGGGTATTGGTAGCCGCTATCTTGCAGCGTTACCTGAACCTCGCTGCCAGCGGGGATCACCTGACGGCAGATGCGATAGCGGATGGTGTTGCTCCCCTCCTTGCGCTCCTGTGGCTCATCACACTCTTGCTGAGGCGTGAGCTGATCCAGCTGCCACTGATAGCGGCGCCAGACGTGGATCTCGCTTTATGTTTTATTGTTGGCTTAAGCCATTGTTTTTTATGTGTTTATAAAAGAATTTATACAAATCAAAATGTATTTGATGTGCATCAAACGAGTCGTTAATTTGTTCGTCAAGCAAAAGCGGAATGCGGCTTTCTGCACAGACGACAAGGACGTATGTAGTTGTGCAGTTGAGGTGTAGCGGGAACTACCCCTGATGCGGTGTGCTGCTTTTGCTTATTTAAATAAACCTGAAGAGGCACAGTTTATTATTGGCATGATTTCTCATCGGCTTAATGAGAGACGAGCGCCAACAGTTGCTGTGCAGTATATCGCGGCATCACTTAATATCGTGACTCCAGCATGATTGGAGTGATGCAGTACAACACACGTTAATGTAGGTATAAACGAATGAAAGCTAATAAGATTCTGGTTGCTATGGGTGTTGGTTCCATGCTGCTGTGCGGCTCCGCTTTTGCTGCTGGTGGTGCCGGTTCCGGTAAAGTCACTTTTAACGGTGAAATCATCAACGCTCCTTGCTCTGTAGCCCCTGAGTCTGTTGACCAGGTAGTTGAAATGGGCCAGATCAGCACCAAAGAGCTGGCCAACGGTGGTGAGTCCAACTCCAAGCCGTTCAGCATCAAGCTGCTGAACTGTGAAATCTCCGACGCCGAAGATGCTGTCAAGGTGACTTTCAGCGGTGCCAAAGACCCGGTAGATTCCAGCCTGCTGGTGATCGGTGGTGGTGACGCCGCTGGTGCCGGTATCAAGATGACCGCTCCGGGTGGTGCTCCGATCGTGCTGGGTACTCCGACTTCAGCCTTTACCCTGGTTAATGGTGATAACGAACTGCCGTTCAGCGCCGTGCTGAAAGGCTATGCAAAACAAGACACCAACCCGCTGAAAGCCGGTGCTTTCACTGCAGTGACCAACTTTACTCTCTCCTACGAGTAATAGAGTGCCTTAACGTGTGACAAGGGTTGTGGTGGTGCGAGCCACCACAACTTCACACATTCTGTTTCCTCACATCGAACCCTAATCATGAAAACTTCAATGATGGCGGCCATGGTGCTGCAGCTGGTGATGATGGCGGGATCAGTCCACGCCAACGAACTCACGGATGGACTAGCCGAATCGGGCTGTACGCTGAAGGTGCTGCGCAGCATTCCACTGCAGGCTCAGCAACCGGGCACGTTGAAAATCAGCGGTTGTCAGGTTGACGGGGCGACGGTGGCATCACTGCCTTTTATTTCCATGTCCGTGCGTGGTGCCATGAGCGATGAGCTGGGCATTCTCAATAACGGCCAATATCACAAGGTATCCGGTGAGCGCTTTATTGTCTCGGATATCGTCAACAGTGATCTGGAATTCAATTTGGGGCTCATCAGCAGTCAGCTGTTTTTTCCGGACAGTACGACGCTGTTAGAACTCAATTATATGTAAGCAAACCAATTGCTTAGTGTAGATACCTCATTACGTGAGACCTTTATGCAATTCCTAGAGTGAAAATATGAGCGTTTCAACATCAGACTCTGTGAGAAAAAAACATTATTCAAAAATGGCTTTTATGCTATGCGTGCCCGGCCTGATGGCGGTGGCAAATCACGCATGGGCAGAAACGGAGTTTAATATTGATGCGCTCGATCTGGATGAGCGGACCAAGATCGACCTCTCCCAGTTTGCCGACGAAGGCTACATCCTGCCCGGCGACTACTACCTCGAGATTGAGGTCAACAAGAACAAGCTACCCCTGCAGAAAATCCCTTTCTACGAGAACGATACTGGCAAGGGAAAGGGTGGGGTGGCCTGCCTGCCGCAAGACGTGATCCCCAAGCTGGCGCTGACCGACGAGGCCATCGCCAAGATCGATACCTGGCACGATGGCCAGTGTGCCAACCTGTTGGCGCTGGACGGCGTAGTGATCTCGAACGATATCGGTAACGGCTTGCTGCGTATTGCCATCCCTCAGGCGTGGATGAAGTACAGCGATCCCAACTGGATTCCGCCCGAGCAATGGGATGAAGGGATCTCGGGGATGATGCTGGATTACAACATCAATACCCAGGTCAACGAAGGCGATGGTTACTCCAATCGCAACATCAGCAGCTATGGTACGCTGGGGTTCAACTACGGCGCCTGGCGTCTGCGGGGTGACTATCAGGCCAGCTCTTACTGGGGCGACAATGAGCGGACGTCGACCGAGCTGAACCGTATCTATGCCTATCGTCCGCTGCCGAACATGGCCGCCAAGCTGACAGTGGGTGAGCAGCAGCTCAACTCCCAGTTAATCGATGGTTTCCGCTATACCGGCGTCAACCTGGCCAATGACGAGCGCATGCTGCCGCCTAGTCTGCAGGGTTATGCGCCGGAAGTGAGCGGTATTGCCAAGACCAACGCCAAGGTCACCATCTCCCAGTCCGGCCGGATCATCTATGAAACCAACGTGCCGGCGGGCCCGTTTCGCATCCAGGGGCTGGACAGCTCGGTGCGCGGCCGCCTCGATGTGCGGGTAGAGGAGCAAGATGGCAGTGTCAATTCGTTCCAGGTAGACACGGCAACCGTTCCCTACCTGACTCGCCCTGGCTATGTCCGATACAACCTGGCGGTTGGTGCACCTTCCGAACAGACGGATTCGGTGCACGATGTGCACGGCCCAGCCTTTGTGACCGGTGATTTCTCCTGGGGGGTGGCGAACTCCTGGTCACTATACGGCGGCAGCCTGATTGCGGGTGAATACAACTCCATGGGATTGGGTATCGGTCGTGATCTCTATGCCTTCGGCGCTATTTCCGCCGACCTGACCCAGTCCATCGCCAAGTTGCCGGGCCTGTCGACCAAGATTGGCCAGTCGGTACGGGTGAACTACGCCAAGCAGTTTGATGAATACAACAGCTCGATCACCTTCGCGGGTTATCGCTTCTCCCAACATGACTTCATGACCATGTCGCAGTTCCTCAATAACAAGGATCGGTTGGAGAACAACACTACGACCTCGAGCGATGATTACAATACTTGGGGTGACAAGGAGCTCTACACCATCACCGCCAACAAGACCTTCTGGGCGGAGGATGCAGCCAAGGCGCTGACGGTTTATCTGGACTACACCCACAGAACCTACTGGGATCACGAGGCAGAGGATCGCTACGGCCTCACTATCAACAAGAACGTGAACATCGGCAGCTTCAAGGATGTTTCCGTCTATGTGTCGGCCTACAAGACCAAGACCGAGAACTACGAGGATGACAAGAGCGTCATGTTGACCCTCAGCGTGCCAATAGGGGACAGAAAGAGCGCGGGATACAGCGTACAGTCCTCCAACGGCAAGGTGACTCACCTGGCCACCTATCAGGACTACAGTCGACCGGATGATACCTATCAGTTGGGGGCGGGCGTGCAGAGCAATGGCCACGCCGTGGCGCGGGGTTACTACAACCACAACAGCGACATCGGAGCGGTCAGTCTCAATGCCTACAGCGTGCAGAGCGAATACACCTCGGTTGGTGCCAGCCTGCGTGGCGGTCTGACGGCGACCCAGCACGGTGCAGCCCTGCACCAGGCGACTCGTCGTGGCGGTACCCGTATGATGGTGGATACCGACAATACCTCCGGCGTCTCTTTCAACAATGGCCGCGCCGTGACCAACCGCTTTGGCGTCGCGGTGATCAGCGACATGACCGACTATCGCAAGAGCGACACCCGGGTCGATGTGGATCAGCTGAGCGACGACATCGATGCGATGAATGCCATCAAGCAGGGGACCCTGACCGAGGGCGCAATTGGGTATAATGCTTTCGAAATTGCGGAAGGGTTCAAGCTGCTGGCCAATGTCAGACTACCCGATGGCTCAGTGCCGCCGTTTGGTGCCACCGTCGTCAAGGATTCCGGCCGTGTGCTCTCGGTGGTGGATGAAGATGGCCTGGTCTATCTGACCGGGGTGAAACCGAATGAAGCGTTTGAACTCTCCTGGGGCGGGGCCCGCCAGTGCAAGATAGTGGCACCGCAACAAGTAACCGATCTGTCGATGAAGACTCTCACTTGCAAGTAATGGGATACCGATGAAAAAGCTGCTCTCTTATATCTGTCTGGCTGCGCTTGGCATGACCTCACTCAACGTCAGTGCCGCCATTGTGCTGGATCGTACTCGTGCCGTTTATCCGGGCGGCGCCAAGTCCATCAGCCTCAACATCAAGAACGAGAACCAGAAGCTGCCCTACCTGGCGCAGGCCTGGATTGAAGATGCCCAAGGCCAGAAAATCTCTTCTCCCTTCGTGGTGCTGCCGCCGGTACAGCGGGTGGATGCCAACCAGAAGTCCATCGTGCGCATTGCCAGTGTGCCGGCCATTGACAGCTTGCCCAAGGATCGCGAGTCCATCTACTACTTCAACCTGCGCGAGATCCCGCCCAAGAGCGAGAAGAGCAACGTGATGCAGATTGCCGTGCAGTCCAAGATCAAGCTGTTCTACCGCCCCGAGGCTATTCTGCCGGAGCGTGGAGCCGTCTGGCAGGATCAGGTGCTGATCACCAAGCAGGGCAAAGCCCTCAAGGTCAACAATCCGACCCCTTACTACATCACCTACGTGGGCCTGGGTCATCCACAGGGCAAGGAGCGGACCACCATCAAGGGTTTCTCCGCCTTTATGGTTGCCCCCAAGTCAGAGCAGACGGTCACCATCCCGGAAGCACTGGGTAATGAATTTGTGATCAGTTACGTCAATGACTACGGCGGATATATGGATATCAAATACCAGTGCACAGGCAATGCCTGTAAAGCCGTGAAGAGCGAGTAAGCCTTATGCTACGTTCTATCTTCTGTTCAAGTCTTATGTTGTTTGCAGGAACGGCATTGGCAAATGGCTATGTGACGCCTAACCCAACCCATGATTACTATATATCGTTGGACAAGGCTGACATGCAAAACAGACCTGGTTTTACTACCAAGGCATTTGAGTGGAATTTGGGAGGGCAATACTCAGGTATCGTTACCTGCCCAGATAGAAGCATTCCACAATCTCCAGTGTACTATAAAGCAACAATGACGGATGGCTTGCCTCAAGTTGGTGATGGTTTTGTAAAACTGAATGACTTTTTGGATATGAAAGTCGAAATTTGGATAGCCGGTTGGAAGAAAAAATTTGTTACAGCCCCATTCCCGAATGAAAGTAACGATTACCCAAATTACTCTTGTACTAAAGGGAAAGAGACAAGAATAAATAATTTCGAAAGCGGTAGCCGTGGAAAGGTAACTTTTCGCGTGAGAAAACAAATAATTAATGGTGTGCAAATATCAGATCGTCAAGTTGTAGAGATGTATGGCCGTCTAGGGGCTACAACGACAGACTTTAATAATTTGCCAATGTCTAGAATTACGATTACATCTGCAATTTTATATGTACCAGAAGAGTGCGTGATCAATGGTGGGCAGACCATTGAAGTAGAGTTTGGTGATTTGCCAGGATCAGGATTGGATGGAAATAACTTTGAAAAGACGGTTCCGCTGACATTTCAATGCCGTGGTGGTGTTTTCGAAGGGGATGCTTTGAAGATCAATCTTGGTATTTCTGGAAAACCAACCTCTTTCAGTCAAGACTATCTGCGGACAACTCGGGATGGCTATCAAGGTGGAAATGTTATTTCCGATTTAGGGATAAAATTCAAACAGCTGGATGGTTCTCAGCTGAAATTGAATACCTTCTATCCGGTTTCCATGCAGGGAAATATCGGTGACTGGGGCTTTATCGCGGCACCGGTAACCCCAGCAGGTGCAGATATTCCGGCGGGCGATTTCTATGCGACTGCCACCATCGTTGCCGAGTTCCAGTGAGGATTTGTAATATGTTGCGGACATTGTGGATAGGTTTGGCGCTTTGCCCGATGCTGGCCGTGACGGCGGCTCCTCGTGCCAGCAATGACCTGGAATTGCTTGGCAATACGGTTCATCTCCATGGCAGGATCATCGATCAGCCATGTGTGGTTTCTCCTGAATCCCTTGATCAGGAGGTCGAGATGGGGGTAGTTGACGTGAAGGAACTCTATGCCAACGGAGTCGGACAGCTAGTGCCGTTCTTCATTCGTCTGACCAATTGCAAGCCGGGTATTTTCCGCATGGCCAAGGTGACCTTTACTGGCTCGCAGGATACCGAACTCAGCGGCGGATTGGCATTCACGGCCGGGATTGCCAGGGGGGCAGGCATCCGCCTGTATGACGTGGCTCAATCACCTCTGAATTTGGGTAGTGCCTCCCGCGGCTATCTGCTAGGTGGTGCGGCAGATAATGAGCTGCAATTTTTTGCCAGAGTCGAAGGACATCCGGCGGCATTGACCGCCAAGAACATCCAGCCTGGCGACTATTCTGCCGTCGCCAATTTCATCGTTGCTTATGAGTAAACTCAGAAGTCGTTGCGCTGGATGACTTTTGTATTGCCATGGCTAGGCCAGGTGATGACGCCACCTAGATAACTGGAAAGGTAAATACCTCTGGGCAATTGAATGAACTTGGCTTTTTGTTTGGGGGGCGTTAGCGCCGCGACCAGAGTGGCGACCAGAGCGTTATTGGTCAGCGCCTGCTGGTCAATGAAATTGACAATGGTATTTTTTATCTCGACCGAAATATCGCTATTATCCCGCTCCAGATCCCCAACAGAATCCAGATTGAACAGTGTCTTTCCCTGATTGTCAGTGGCTATCACGGTGGCCACTACTATTTCTCTGTTCATAGTCACAATATATTTACTCTTTCTGGTCATTTCTACCCAGTTGTCTGGTGCCTGACAATCTCTGTGATATCTGACTGTGGTTTCTTGATTATTGTAATAGTTGTTGGAAACATTATTTCCCTGCTGGTTCATGGTTGTGATAACGCATTGAACTTCTTCGGCCACAGGGTGACCGCTACGCAACAGGAAGATATTTTCGGATAATTTCCTGCTGCTATTGTTGATGGAAAAATAGCTGATGGCTTCTTTTCCAACCAGAATTGAAATCTGCTCATCAGCTTTACGTGAAACAGGTTTTATCAAGGGCGTCAGTGAATCTATTTTCACATTCAGTGCTTTTTCCGTCTCGCTGGTCATGTAGAGAGAAATCTGACCTAAATTGATAGCGCGTAGTGTATTTGCTGTCGCATAGTTATAAATGACGAGGGCTAGTGAAGTCAGCGAGACCAGCAGCAATGCAAACAGCAAAATACGCTTTGGGCTGAAATATCGGTCATATTTGCGGCGAGTATATTGCCGCCTGGCTTGAGGTGCAGGGGAAGGCGTCGGCGCATGAATTTCTTCCGCTGGTGCTGGTTCTTCACTTTCCCCAGCGAGCTCAATCGGAGCACAAAACATATAGCCAACCCGTGGAATGGTATCGATCGCATCCATTAAGCCGAAGGATTCCAGCTTTCTTCTCAACGAGAGTATCTGCCGGTTCAAATTGGTATCGGTATTGTCCTGATTTGGCCACAAGGCATCCTGCAGTTTGCTTCTTGGAATGACAGTGCCAGCCTCATCACACAGCATTTCGAGTAGCTCGGCTTCCTTGTTGCTGAGCTTGATGCCCTTGTCCCCTTTCGAGATTCGGAATATTGCAGCGGAGAAAAAGATATCCTCTGCAATTTTATAAATTCTGTTACTCATGTGTGACTCGTCTTACTGCCAAGAAGAGCATTTTACCACCACGCAGTCTTTGTTCAAATAATGATAAATCGTCAATTTCTTTTATTATCATATGGTTAGCTTTCCTACTAAATGCATGGTGGAGGGTATGGTACTACAGCCAATTAATTTGGTTCAAAAAATGTGCAAAAAAAGGCCGTTTATGTAATCGTTCTCACTTATTCAGACTGAGGAGGAGGATTTTGATACCACCAGCATTTTATTTTGAGTCATATGTGTATTTGGATGGCTCCATTGTGTCAGTTTTTGTCGCATGAATAATTATTGCGACCTAATAATATTCTGAAATTGTTTTCGTTGTGGCTTGAGATTGCCGCCAAGATCGGGCCAGGGGAGCCAGTGGTCGGGCACCATAAAGCCGGGCAGGGTGCTGCGGATCCAGGCTGCCAGCTCGGAGTCGGGAACCGGCTCGCCGTGCCAGTCGATAAAGGCGGCGGGGCGTTGCCCCCACTCGTCGCTCGGTACCGGCACCACCAGCGCCTGGGCGACAGCGGGATGATCTATCAGTCGCTGCTCGATGGTTTCGGGCTGGATGTTTTCGCCACCCGAGATGAAGAGGTTATCGAGCCGTCCCTCTACCAGCAGCTCCCCTGCCGCAGTGAACCTCCCCTTGTCGCGAGTATGAAACCAGCCTTCGCCATCGAGGGGCAGATCCAGCTCGCCAGCCCGGTAGTAACCGGCAAACAGGGTGGCGCCGCGCACGCAGATCTCCTGCTCCCGGATGCACACTTCCCGCCCCGGTAGCGGTTTGCCAACTACGCCTGCATCGCCGGGGATAGCGGTACAGACCTGACTGCCCATCTCGGAGAGACCATAACTCACCTTTGGTTCGAGCCCCATGGCGCAGAGGCGCTTCACCAGCGGTTGCGGGATGGCGGCGCCACCGAGCAGCAGCTCGCGCAGGCGGGTACGGGCGGGGTCAAAACCCTCTGCCAGCAGGCGCCAGAGTTGGGTCGGCACCAGCGAGAGATGGGTAATGGGCTGCTGTTCAAGCCGCGCCTTGAGCGGCTGACTGCGATCGTCTAGCACCAACGTGGCGCCCGCCAGAAAGACCCGAAACAGGATGGCGTAGCCGCCTACATGGAACAGTGGCAGGGAGAGCAGCCAGCCGCAGGCCTCATCGAGGGGAATGAGGGTGGCAGAGCCGCGTGCCGAGGCAAGGTGGTTGCAGAGCCGGTGCGCCACCGCTTTCTGCGTACCGCTGGAGCCGGAGGTGAGGATCATGTTGTTGAGCTGAGTCGATTCCAGCGGCCACGCTTCCTCGCTTGCCGGCAGTTCGCGCGTGAAGTCGAGCTGCAAGGGCTGCCAGTTGTCTGCCGGGATCTCCCCTGCCGACCAGAAGGCATCGGCATCGAGTTGCACCGCCAGCTCGCGCTGCTTTTCGAGAGGAAAGGCGGGGTTGAGCGGGCAGAACACCACGCCGCTGCGTACGCAGGCCCACGCCAGCAGCACATCTTCCAGCGCACCGCGCACCACCGCCGCCAGATGAGCGCCACGGCGCACTCCAGCCTGTTCCAACTGTTGGCACAGGCTGTTAAGGCGGGCATCGAGCTGGCGATAACTGAGGGGCGAGGCTGTGTGGATGGCAATGCGGTTCGGGGTGGTGATTGCCCGGTGGCGTACCGGGCAAGGTGTCTGTTCGGGTGAACGGGAGGGGTCAATCACGGTAATACAGTTGCTCCAGTCGGCTCAGATCCGGTTTGCCATCTTCCCCCAGCAGGTTGCCCGCCATCCAGCGGCGGGTATCCAGACCCGGTGCCTGTTCTGGCGCCCATTCGCCTGCCAGATGAAACAGCTGGTTCAGGCCCAGATCCGATTCGAAGCAGGAGGAGATGATCACCTTGAGCCGCAGTTCGCGGGCGCGGGCGATCAGCGCTTCGCAGTTGGCGAGTGAACCGAGCAGGGTAGGCTTGAGCACCAGCGCGCGCAGTTGCGGGATCGGCTCCCACGGCTTGCCTTGTGCCAGCAGTTCGTCCAGCGCCACTGGCATGCCGGTGCGGTTGGCGACAAAGGCTATGTCGGCAAAGTCGGCGCAGGGGTCTTCCAGATACTCGATGCGATTCGGGTCGAGGTGGCCGCAGAAGGTCCACGCCTCCTCGCGAGTCCAGCCCTGGTTGGCATCCAGCACCAGCTTGAGGGAGGGAAGGCGGTCGCACAGCAGGCGGATCAGCGCCAGCTCGTCACGCATCGGGTAGCGCGCTACCTTCAGCTTGGCCTTGCCGGGCGTGCGGTGCAGCCACTCTTTCCAGTTGCGCAGCAGCTCCTGGGGGGAGCCTTGAATGAGGGGATAGGGCTCCGGCAGCGGGTTGCGCTGCTCGGGCCATGTCCGGCGCGCGCAGTCGAGGCCAAATTGCACCGACGGCAGCACGGGGTTCGGGGTATCGCCGGTGGCCAGGGCCGCCAGCGTGGCAAGGGCTTCTGCCTCTGCCTGTTGCAGGCTCTCTTTCGAGAAGCCGGGCAGGGGGGCGATTTCCCCCCAGCCGTCGTTGATGCGTACCAACAGCCCCTCTCGCGCCACCTCCACCTTGCCGTGAAAGGTCAGTGGCTGGGTAAAAGGCAGTTGATAGCGATACAGGGCGAGTGTCATCAGGGGTTCCGCTTGTATTTGGAGAAGTCGGGGCGACGCTTTTCGTTGAAGGCGTTGCGGCCTTCCTGACCCTCTTCGGTCATGTAGAACAGCATGGTGGCATTGCCCGCCAGCTCCTGCAAGCCCGCCTGACCATCACAGTCAGCGTTGAGCGCCGCTTTCAGGCAACGCAGCGCCATCGGGCTGTTTTGCAGCATTTCACGGCACCAGCGCACGGTTTCGCGCTCCAGTTCTGCCAATGGCACGACGGTGTTGACCAGACCCATGTCGAGGGCTTGGCTAGCATCGTACATGCGGCAGAGGAACCAGATTTCGCGGGCTTTCTTCTGGCCGACGATGCGAGCCATGTAGGAAGCACCCCAACCGCCATCGAAGGAGCCCACTTTCGGACCGGTCTGGCCAAACTGGGCGTTGTCGGCGGCGATGGTCAGGTCACACATCATGTGCAGCACGTGGCCGCCACCGACCGCGTAGCCCGCTACCATGGCAACCACAGGTTTCGGGCAGGTGCGGATGTCGCGCTGGAAGTCGAGCACGTTGAGGTGGTGAGTTCCCTCGTCATCGCGATAGCCACCGTAGTCGCCACGGATCTTCTGGTCGCCGCCGGCGCAGAAGGCTTTCTCGCCAAAACCGGTCAGGATGATGGTGCCGATCTGATCGTCATAACGGGCATCGGCCAGCGCCTGCAGCATCTCTTTGACGGTGCGGGGGCGGAAGGCGTTGCGCACCTGGGGACGGTTGATGGTGATCTTGGCAATGCCATCGTTGGACTTGTGATAGAGGATGTCCTCGTAACCGGCGGAGCAATCCTGCCATTCAACAGGTGCATACAGTTCAGCTTCCGTCATTGCTTCAATCATGACTCGTCTCTTCTTGTTGGTTGACCCACTCCGCGAGGAGTCGGGCAAAGTTATCAGGCTGATGGGCATGCAGATTATGGCCGCCATCCAGCACCAAGTGGTTGATTCTGCGATTTTGGTTCGCCAGCTGGCAAGCCAGCTGATGGAATTTGTGATCCCGCTTGCCACTCACATAAGTAACCGGCAGCTGGCTCGCCATGAGCCAGGGGGCGAGATCCGGCTGCTTGCCTAGCGAAGTGGCGCGCAGCATGGTGGCGATGCCCTGACCGTCGTTGCCAAGGCGGCGGGCGATCTGGCGGGCCCGGGCCGCATCGTCAAGATCGGCAAACACCCCTTGCCGGTACCAGTCTGCCAGCACGTCAGCCAGGGGCTCACGCTCAAAGCGCTGCGCCCACTGTTCATCGTGCTGGATGCGGGCGGCCCGTTCACTGGCCGGTAGCCCCGGGTTGCAGTTCTCCAGCAGCAGCCCCCGCAGCCCGGCGGGCTCGCGGCTGGCGTGATAGAGGGCCAGTCGCCCACCCAGCGAGTAACCCGCCAGCAG
This sequence comes from Aeromonas sp. 159, assembly GCF_963862045.1. NCBI lineage: Bacteria > Pseudomonadati > Pseudomonadota > Gammaproteobacteria > Aeromonadales > Aeromonadaceae > Aeromonas > Aeromonas sp. 159. The sequence goes on from NZ_CAWLMI010000028.1 coordinate 22,960, forward strand.
ATAGCGTTCAATGTTGCGGCTGGCCAGCTCGGTGACCAGCCACTGGTGGCTCTGCTCAAAGTCGCTGACGTTGAGATCGCTATGCTGACCGTGACCCGGCAGATCGAGGGCGATGCATCGGATGGCGGGCAGCCGGTCGATCACCGGTTGCCAGTCGCCGCCATCCCCCAGCAGGCCGTGCAGTAGCACCAGCGGCACATTGGCATCTTTATTTGCCACGGATGGCGGCCCCCAGCGCCTTGAGATCATCGGCTACCTGCTCGCTCGGTACCCGGATCTCGATCAAGGTAACGCCATGTTGGAGGGCGGCGCTGTAATCGCGTTCGAACTCGGCCAGTGTGGTCGGCGCCCGATAGGCGAGGCCAAACATGGCGGCGGCATGTTCAAAGCCGAGGCCGTGGGGCAGCCGGTAGTAGCTCTCCAGCAGCTCCCCTTCGGTGGGCACCGGCAACATACGGAAGATGCTGCCGCCATCGTTGTTGAGCAGGATCACCACCAGCGGTCGGCTCGCCTTGCTGAGCAGGGCGAGGCTATTGAGATCGTGCAGGGCGCTGAGATCGCCAAGCAGCAGGGTAGTGGACTCATCGCTGCCCGGCTCGAGCGATTGGGCAAACCCGTAGGCGGTGGCGATCAGGCCATCGATGCCGGAGGCGCCACGGTTGGTCATCACCCGGCTCGGCCCCTTGCCCGTTTCGCCGAGCATATCCATCAGTCGGGCTGGCATGCTGTTGCCGACAAACAGTTGCCCTTCGATCAGGCGGTTGAGGCGATGGCAGACCCCAAGCTCGGAGAAGTGCTCGCAGGCAGCGGCGATCTGCTGGCTGGCGTTATGTTGCAGCTCGGCCAATGTGTGCCAAGGGGCCCGGGGGGGCGCCGGATGGGCCGCTGCGAAGGCGCTGGCACTGCAGAGCAGCCGGCTGCGCAGCCGGTAGTCGGGGTCGAGCCGCGCCGGTTGCGGATCCACCAGCCAGTAATCCTGCCATGAATGCTGTTTGATGAACTGGCCAAGCCGCTTGGAGACAAGCCGCGCGCCAAATTGCAGCAGCACCTCGGCACGGCCCAGCTCGGCGACGAATTCAGGGTCGTTGAGCGCCATATCCATGTGGATGAGGTTGCGGCTGTCGAAGCGGATCTGGCTCTGCAGGTCTGCCAGCAGCGGCCAGCCAAGTTGCTCTGCCAGTTCGGCGACCACTTGTGCCTGTTCGGGGTCAGTGATCCTGCCGGCGACAATAATGCCGCGCTGTTGCCGAAAGGTTTCCCACTCCGCCTGAGGGGGGCAGGTCGGCTCGTTTTGCTGCCACGGGCTCCATGGCTTGCGCGAGCCGAGCCAGTCACCGAGGGGGGCCAGATAGTCGGAGAAATCCTGATAGTGCTCGCCCGGGTAGAGGGGCTCGGGGTACATGCAGTTGAAGTGCACCACTCCGGGAGTGAGCGCCTGTTTGGCCAGCGCCTGATCCACCGAGCTCAGCACAAACGCCGCCGGAATGGTCGGGGTGGGGCTCGGCAGGTTCTGTTGATAGACGGGGTAGCGGCCGAAGATCCCCTGCTGGTCGATCGCCTGATTGGCGCCGTTGTCGATAAGCTCGTGAGGGCGATCGGCGGAGAGAATAATCAGCGGCACGCCGGTGAGCTGGGCCTCAGCCACGGCGGGCCAGAGGTTGGCTACCGCGGTGCCCGAAGTCATGATCACCGCCACCGGCCGGTTGCTCCCCTTGGCCAGACCCAGCGCCATAAAGCCGAGGCCGCGCTCGTCAAAGTGCAAGTGACGACGAAAGCCCTGATGGGCCGCGGCTGCCATGGTCAGCGGCGCGGAGCGGGAGCCGGGGGCCAGCGCGATGTCGCGCACCCCGAGGCGAAAGAGCTCCTCCAGCAAGAGGGAGGACCAGACGTGGTTGAAGGTGGCGTGCTGGCTCGAAAACGGGGGGCAGGCAAACTCTTCGCTGGCAGGCTCTTTACGGGTGGGCATAGGGGCTCTCGTAGCGTGAAAAGGGTGAGTGACTATCCCAGCAGGGAGAGCACATTGGCGATCTTATTGTCGAGCTCGGCCCACTCGGCGACAGGCTCGGAACCGGCGACAATGCCGGCACCGGCAAACAGGGTGACGCTGCCCGGCTGAATGCGGGCGCTGCGAATGGCGACCGAGAACTCGGAGGTCTCCCGGCTCAGCATGCCGCAGGCTCCGGCGTACCAGCCCCGATCATAGGGTTCGAACTCGCGGATAAAGGCGAGCGCCGCCTCGCGCGGGGCACCGCCCACCGCCGGCGTCGGGTGGAGGGCGTCGAGCAGCTGCCAGTCGCAGACCCCGGGCTTGAGCTCGGCTTCGATATCGCACTTGAGATGCTGCAGCAGCCGCAGTTTGAGAATGCGCGGCTCGGTCAGGGTGGCATCGTGGGTCAGTGGCGCCAGACGGCTGAGGATGTCGGCGTGTACCAGCCGGTTCTCCAGCCGGTTCTTGCTGTCGGCCAGCAGCTCGGCGGCCAGTTGGGCATCGACCTCTTCATCGCCGGAGCGGCGAATGGTGCCCGCCAGCGCCTCGGTAAAGAGGTGGCGATCTTCCCGGCGGTAGAGCCGCTCGGGGGAGCAGGCGATAAAGGCCTGCTCGGGGGAGAATTGAAAACCGAAGTGGAAGCAGTCCTGGGCGTGGCGGGCCCACTGGTCGAGCATGGCCCAGGGATTGATATCCGCATCATGGTTCGGACTGGTCAGCACGCTCTCCCGCGACAGCACCACCTTGGGGGTGTGCGCCTGAAAATCGGGGGCGGTGACGCGCTCCACCAGCGTTTGCCACTGGGCGGGGCCGGGGCAATCCTGTCGCTGCCAAGGCTGCTTTTGCAGGGCGGGCAGCGGGGCTTCAGGGCGCAGGGCATCGAGGGCGGCTTCGGCCGCCTGCAGTTCGGCCTCGAGATTGTCGTCATCCAGCCAGAGGTTGAGGCAGAGGCTGACGCATTCACCACGGCGCACCAGCTCGATACGGGGCAGCACGAAACGGCAGGGGCCAAACCCTTGCCAGCCGGATTGGGCCGGATCGAACGCCAGTCCGCCATAGTAGCGAGGGCTGTCGTCATGATGCTGGTTGGCTGTGTTAGTGCACACCTGCTTGATGGCGTGCGGTTCGGTCAGTTCATGGATGGCGCCCAGCGCGACATACTCGGGACGAGCCTCTCCACGGGCCTGCCAGTAGATGCGGGGATAGAGGGTTTGCGCCGCGAGCCAGCCCAGAAAGGAGCGGATTTCGATCGCCACTCGCAACCGTACGAAGCCGCTGACGTTGCTGTGACGCAGGGCGTCCAGTTGTTGCTTGATATGGGTCTGAGCCAACATGGATTCTTTTCTGAGCCGGGTAGTAACGAGCGATCCGGTAGCTGGATGCCGTAGGTTTATGCCAAAGGGCGATGATTTCCTATATATTATCTGCCCATTCGTCCATGTAAATCGCCCGCGGGAGCTTCACTCTCCGGGGCCAAGTATACCCAAATCCGGTTCGATAACCCTTAACACGATCAATATCCGATTGTTTGGCCATCACAAAATGACAAATACCTTCTCTGTTTGGTTGCTGGCGGCGCGTTTGCGAACATTGCCGCTCGCCTGCTCTTCCATCCTGCTGGGCTCGGGGCTGGCTGCCAGTCGTGGCGCCTTCGATGGCACCATCATGGCGCTCTCCCTGCTGACCGCCATCCTGCTGCAGATCCTCTCCAATCTGGCCAACGATTACGGCGATGCGGTTTCCGGCGCCGACAACGGTGAGCGGATCGGCCCGCAGCGGGCGGTGGTCTCCGGTCTTATCACCAAAAAACAGATGTGCGTGGCAATGGGGCTGACCGCGCTGGCGGCGGTGGCCAGTGGCCTGCTGTTGCTGGGCTGTGCCTTCGGCGGTCAGTGGCTGCAGATTTTGGCATTTGTGGTGCTGGGTGGCGCGGCCATCGTTGCGGCGGTGACCTACACCGTCGGCAAGACTCCTTACGGCTATCGCGGGTTTGGCGATATCTCGGTGTTCCTCTTCTTCGGCCTGCTGGGGGTGCTCGGCTCCTACTACCTCTTCACCAAGACGTTGGAGTGGGATCTGCTACTACCCGCCACCGCTTGTGGTCTGCTGGCGACCGCCGTGCTCAATATCAACAATGTGCGCGACATCGAGACCGACGCCGCCAGCGGCAAGATCACTCTTGCGGTGCGCCTTGGCCGCAACCGCGCCATCGCCTATCACTGGGTACTGCTGGGGGCGGCGCTGCTGGCAACCATCGCCTTTATCCTGATCCAGCCCGCCAGTTTCTGGCCGTGGATCTTCCTGCCCGCCATGAAGCCTCTCAGCGATGCGGCCCGCACCTTGCGCGAAAGTTACGATGGCGAGGTGCTGACCGGCGCCCTCAAGAAGACCGCCATCAGCGCCTTTCTGTTCAGCCTGCTGCTCTCCATCGGGTTGGCGCTCTCCTGACAGCTGGTCGCAGCTCGCCAAGGCGAACAATAAAAAGGGCTCCCGAGATGGGAGCCCTTGTTGGTTTTGGCGGGTTTAGCTGGCGCGCGCCACCCTGAGAGGGCGGCGGGAGAAAATCAGGGTATCCAACAGCCAGATGGCGACCATGGAGGCGCCCACCAGCGGGAAGGCGATCCCCAGCAGGATCAGCAGGGCGATGGCACCGCGCATCGGCGGCAATTTGGCGGGCAGTGGCGGCGCGGCGAGACGGCCCTGCGGGCGGCGGCACCACCAGATCCACAGACCGCTCACGGCGCTGGCCAGCACCATCAGACAGATGATCAGCATGGCGAGCTGATGGGGCCAGCCGTAGAGCTTGCCCATGTGCAGCATGACGCCGCTCTCCACCGTCTTGGCGACCGTGCCGTAATCCTGCCAGCGCACATCGGCCAGCACCTTGCCGCTGTATTGATCGATATGCAGGGTGGCGTCGTTGCGCGGATCGTCGGCAAACAGGGCGATGGTGTAGACGCCTGTGGCGCCGACCGGCGGGGTGATGCTGTAACCCGGTTGGACTCCCCGCTCATGGGCGATCTCGACCACCCGTTGCAGCGCAATACGCTGGCTTGCCATCACCACTCCCTCATGCTCGCCGTGGTTCATGGCACCGTGATCGTGCCCCTCATCAACCGGCTGCGAGCTGGGCATAGGGGTGTTCTCCACCGCCCAGGGGACGGTCTGCTCATGGGCTTGATTCAGGCTGCGGGCCAGCGGTGCCGATTTGGGCACCTCGTTCCACATGGCGGCGGGGAAGCGGTTCCAGACCGCGGCAAACTGATCGCCCCAGAAACCGGTCCAGGTCATGCCGCTCAACAGCAACAGCAGCAGGAAACCGGCGCCCCAGAAGCCGACCACGGCGTGCAGATCCCGCCACCAGAGGCGTCCACGCTGGCTCACTCTGGGCCAGAGGATGCCGCCCACCCCGGGCCCCTTGCGTGGCCACCAGAGGTAGAGACCGCTCAGCAGCAGTACCAGCCCCCAGCCAGCCGCCAGTTCGATCAGCCGGTCCCCCGTGGTGCCGAGCAGCAGGTCGGCGTGCAGGGAGCGAGCCACCGCTTGCAGATTCCACTTGTTATCCATGGTGCCGAGCAGGGCGCCGCTGGCGGGATCCATAAACAGAGTCAGATCGCGATCCCCCTGATTGACGATGAACTGGGCGCTCTGGTCGGGAGCGACAGGCGGCAGGTATTTACGCAGGCTGGCATCGGGCATGGTCATCACCGCCTTGGCCAGCAGCTGGTCGGCACTCAGGGTCTGGCTGGCGGGGGCGACCTTCATCAGCTCGGGGTACATCAGGTTGTCGAGCTGGGGTTTGAACAGATAGACGATCCCGGTCAGTGACAGCAGGATCAGGAAAGGGGCGACAAAGAGACCGGCGTAGAAGTGCCAGCGCCAGATCCGTTGGTAATGACTCGAGTCCCTGTTTTTCATTGCACATCCTTGTTGGGGTGCCAAACCTTTCGGCTGGTGGAATGTTTGTGGCGGCGCGGATAATAGCAGTAACGTTTCGTTAACTGCAATCACACATCTCGAGATCGATTCGGTGCGGGATGTCGGTAACATGAGGTGCCGACGGTTTGCTGGATAGGATGAGCACGCTTTGGGAAAAGCCTGTTTGCTGCTGGACTTTTCCTTATAAATTATTACCTTGTGGTAACAATTTGCAGGCGATGGTGGTGGTAACGGAATGGGAGCAGTCATGCAGCCACATGGGCAATTTGACATGGAGCGCAGGGGTCAGATGCTGATCTGCCGCCCGAGTGGCCCCTTCAATCTGGCAGGTGCCATGGCCTATGAGGCGCGCTTTCGTCACGAACTGGCCGGATTGATGGATGGCCCCTGGGGGATTGTCGAGGTCGCAACCGAGTTTGAAGCGGCCGGGCCCGAGGTGCTGGCCCGTTTTCGTCGCCAGTTTGGCTGGTGTGCCGAGAGTGGCTGTCAGTTTCTGGCGGTGGTCTTCGTGGGGGGCTTCAAGCGCTATCTGGCGGATAACATCTTCAAGGGATTACCCTTTCGGGCGGTACGTTACTTCGAGCAAGAGGCAGCGGCCATCCAGTGGCTGGGGGAGCAGCTCAACACCGCTCCCTGTGAACCTGCGAGCGCTTGACCACCCTTATCCTGACTGGCCTTGGCTCAATCCAGCTTGATAAACCAC
>NZ_CAWLMI010000029.1:0-24164 GCF_963862045.1 Aeromonas sp. 159
AGGCAAGGGACTTTTGCATATACAGCGGGACAATAATGAAACAAACAATGTCGGATCTCTCCATCTTGCAGCGAGTCTACCTTGGCTTCGCGATCCTGGTGGCCGTGATGGTGGCCAGTTCACTGCTCACATTTCGTAGTCAGGAGACTCTGGGGAACGCGCTGGAGCAGGTTACCCAGCAGTCTATGCCGCTGGTGATTGCCAGCAGTCAGACCCAGATCACCCTGCTCAGCGCCAACAAGTGGCTGGGGGATGTGCTCACCGAGCAGGATCCCAAACAGCTGCCGGCCGAAGTGGCCGAACTGAAACAGGCCAAGGCCGCGGTGGGCAAGAGCCTCGACGTCTTGCGCCAGCAGGTGGCCCACCACCCCGAACTGCAAGGGGAGATGAGCAGCCTCAGCCAGCAGGTCGACAGCTACCTGCAACTGACCGATACCCTGCCCGGCGAACATGAGGCGCTGCTCACCCGACTGCACAAGGTCAATCTGGCCAAGGGGCAGTTTCAGGTCAGTCTGCCCCAGTTCAAGAAGAGTCTGGGTGACATGATGGTCACCATCGACGACAGCTTTATCAAGATGCTCTCCGAGACCCTGACCACCAAGCTTTCCGCCATCGAACTCTCCACCATGGACGCCCTCAATCAGACCATTCCGGCCCCAATCGAAGGGGCACTCAAGCGCAACAAGATGCAGATCGAGGGGTTCAACAGCACCATCAAGGATCTGCAGGGGGAGCTGAAGAACTTCGAGAACGACATGGGCCACTATGTTCACGGATTTGTGCGCGACACCACCGCAAGTGAAGGCGTGCTCTCCCAGTATCTGGCGCTGATGAAGCAGCAGGAACAGATGCGGGAGAAGAGCAAGCAGGCTAGCGCTCTCATCGTCGAGATCCAGAACCAGCTTGAGCGGATCACCGGCCAGAGTCAGCAGCTGATGAGTCAAAGCATTCAGCACGCCAAAGCCACACAGAGCCAGAGCACCCTGACACAGGGAACCAGCATCGTAGTCGCCATCCTGATCGCCATGCTGGTGGCTTATACCCTGGGCAAGGCCATTCGCCGTCCGCTCAGGGAGTTGCTGCGGGTGCTGACCGAAGTGACCCAGGGCGACATGACCCAGCGCATCGGTTTTCGCAGCAAGAACGAATTCGGCCAGCTGGGCAGCCAGATCAACCTGCTGATTGCCCAGATGGGGGAGGTGCTGGCGCAGCTTTCGCAGGCGTCGGCCCAGCTTAACGATGCCGCCCACGGTAACCGCCATACCACCGAATCGGTGCGGGCGGATCTGGAGAAACAGCGGCAGGAGACCGCCTCGGTCGCCGCCGCCATGACCCAGATGGAGGCCTCGGTGCGGGAAGTGGCGCAGGCCGCCAACCAGACCCTGGAGCGGGTGCAGGATGTGGAGAAGGCCTCCGAGATGGGGCGAAAGGTGATGGCAGGCAATATCACCACCACTCATCAACTGGCGGGCAAACTGCAACAGACCGGCAAGGTGATTGGCGATGTGAGCGCCATGAGCAGCCAGATCGGCAATATCCTCGATGTCATTCGCGGCATCGCCGAGCAGACCAACCTGCTGGCCCTCAACGCCGCCATCGAAGCGGCGCGGGCCGGCGAGCAGGGGCGCGGATTTGCGGTGGTTGCGGATGAGGTACGCAGTCTGGCGGGCCGCACCGCCCAATCCACCAGCGAGATCCAGACCATGATCGAAAACCTGCAGCAGGGAGTCGCCAAGGCGGTGACCGTGATGCAGGAGTGCTCCCGCGAGATGGACAGTTGCGTGGATCAGAGCTCTCACGCCAACAACGCCATGGAGGAGGTGCAGGGGATTGTGGTGCTGATCAGCGACATGTCGAGCCAGATCGCCTCTGCCGCCGAGCAGCAACAGGCCACCAGCGCCGATATCGCCACCAACCTCAACCGCATCTCCGATATCTCGGATCTCAACTATCAGGGGATCGAGCGGGTAGCCGAGACCAGCCAGCAGCTGGACTCCCTCGCCGAGCAGCAGGAGAGCCTGGTCAAGCGCTTCCGCCTCAGCGCCTGATGGTTGCATGTTGAAATAGAGAAGGCCCCGCAGATGCGGGGCCTTCTCTTTATTGCGGCTGCGACAAGGGGATCAGGCGTAGGCAATCGCGCCCTTGCCGACCCCTTCATAGGCGACAATCTTGACGAACTTGTCGCCCACCATCTTCTTCACTTCGCGGGCGATATAGCAGGCCAGCAGCTCAACCGTGGTGTCGGTGTCGATCATCTCCACCTCGGCGCTGGGGATGGCCAGCTGGAACAGCCCTTGCGGCGCCACATATTTGAAGCCGCAGTGATGCTCGCCAAGCTGGGCATTGGCGCGAGGGCTCAAAGCGAGCTCGGTCAGTGCCACCATGTCCTCTTCGGTGCCGAGGTAGATATCACCCCAGCGTTCGGCCCAGTTGAGCTCAAGCTCCTGGTCGCGCTCGCCATCGACGTGGATCTCGATGGGAGAGCGGTGGCCGTGGGCGATGCGCTGGCAGTTGCCATCGTGCTTTTTCAGGCCATGGCTGTAGTGGTAGAAGGCACCGGTGATCGCCTCCTGACGCAGGGTCAGGGAGAGATCCTTGATATTGCCCGGCAGCCGTTTTGCCAGTACCGTCAGCAGGTAGCGGGTCACCGACTCTTTATCAACTTGCGGGGCCGGGATAAAGGCAAAGCCCTGGGATGGACAGCGCAGATGGATGGAGCGACCCGAGCGCAGCAGATCCACTGTGCTTTCGTCACCATCCAGTGTCTCGACGTGGATCAGCGGGCACTCGGTCGGCACCAGCAGCTTGTGGTCCACCTCTTCATCGATGATCGACTTGATCAGCTTCTTTACCCGGCCAAAGTCCAGCAGCATGCTCATTTCGTTGAGCTCACCGCTCATTTCGATATCTACCAGCCAGCTCTCGCCCACCATGCCGCGGCGTTCGCACAGGTAGCTGGAGTCGATCACGGTCAAATCTCTTACAAATAACTTCATCAGTCAGGCCTTGCTACAGAGAAAGGGCAGTTTTGCGCTATTATGACCCGCGATTATCGGCAAAGGAACTGGAACCCCCCATGAACAAACTGCTTATCAAGAATGCCACCCTGGTCAACGAAGGCCGTATCTATGCCTCCGATGTGTTGATCGAGGGGGAACGGATTGCCCGCATCGCCCCGGATATCGAGGCGCCCGATGCGCTGGTGATCGATGCCGCAGGTCGTCATCTCATCCCCGGAATGATCGATGATCAGGTCCACTTCCGGGAGCCGGGATTGACCCACAAGGGGACTATCGCCAGCGAATCCCGCGCCGCCGTCGCCGGTGGCACCACCAGTTTCATGGAAATGCCCAACGTCAATCCCCAGACCACCACCCTCGACGCCCTCGAAGCCAAATACCAGATCGCCGCCAACACCTCCGTCGCCAACTACAGCTTCTATCTCGGTGCCACCAACGACAACCTTGCAGAGATCAAACGTCTCGACCCCAAGCAGTCCTGCGGGGTCAAGGTGTTTATGGGCTCCTCGACCGGCAACATGCTGGTGGACAATCAGGAGACCCTGGCGGCCATCTTCCGCGAGAGCCCGGTGATGATCGTGACCCACTGCGAAGACACCCCGACCATCGCCAAGGCGGAAGAGGCGGCACGGGCCAAGTGGGGCGAGAATGTGCCGATGGGCGAGCACGGCCGCATTCGCAGCGACGAAGCGTGCTACAAATCCTCCAGCATGGCGGTGGCGTTGGCCAAGCAGTACGGTGCCAAGCTGCACGTGCTGCATCTGACCTCGGCCAAGGAGCTGTCGCTCTTTACCGCCAGCCATGACCTGAGCGAGCTGAAGGACAAGAACATCACCGCCGAGGTGTGCGTTCACCATCTGTTCTTCAATGAAGCCGATTACGAGACCCAGGGCAGCCTGATCAAGTGCAACCCTGCTGTGAAGAGTGCCTCCGACCAGCAGGCGCTGCTGGATGCGGTACGCAACGATGTGCTCGACATCATCGCCACCGACCACGCCCCCCACACTTGGGAAGAGAAGCAGAACAGCTACTTCAAGGCGCCGTCCGGTGTGCCGCTGGTGCAGCACTCTTTGCAGGCGTTGCTGGAGCTCTACCACAACGGCGTGTTTACCCTGGAGACCATCGTCAAGAAGACCTCCCATGCGGTGGCCGAGCGCTTCCAGGTGCAGGATCGCGGTTATATCCGCGAGGGCTACTTCGCCGATCTGGTGCTGCTGGATCTGGGCAAGCCCTATGTGGTCAACGATGACAACATCCTCTACCACTGTGGCTGGTCGCCCTTCAACGGCTACCGCTTCCACAGCACGGTGGAGATGACGCTGGTGAACGGCCAGATCGCCTGGCAAAACGGGCAGGTGACTGACCAGATCCTGGGCAAGCGGCTGACCTTTAACCGTTGATTGTTCGCAAAGCAGGCGAACGCACCGTGGCCGAGGAATTGGCGGCGTTTCCCTGTTGACAGGGCAGGGTCATCTCCATAAACTCTGCCCCCGTCAGCCGAGCTGACTCCGTCGGTGTGTAGCGCAGCCAGGTAGCGCATCTGCATGGGGTGTAGAGGGTCGGAGGTTCGAATCCTCTCACACCGACCAAATTCCCCGGTAAAGGCCTTGTCAAACGACAAGGCCTTTTCTTTTGCCTGCGATTTGCCGCACAGGCGCGAAGCCAGTGGTGATGCACGCTGGTCGCTGTTGGCGCGAGCGGATTGTGCAGCCACCGCGCTTTATGGTGTAGTAACGACTCTGTTGCTCATTTGCCTGGCGAGGCCTCTCGTGTCTGCATCCGTATCTAAACCCTGTTGTCTGCTGATGCTCACCCTGCTGCTGCTGGGCTGCGCCACCCCTTACGAGAGTGAAAAGTCATTCTGGAACGGCCAGACCGGTTTTTCCCAGACCCGGCTTGGCCCGGACAAGTGGCAACTGGAGTTTGTCGGCAACGATCTGGTGGACAGGGAGACCGCCCGCAAATATGTGCTCAAGCGGGCAGGGGAGCTGGCATTGGCAGAGGGTTACTCCTGGCTCAAGGTCGATGAGCTGACCATTAACCGCGATGCCGTCAGGGTGACCCCATCACGGCCGATCTTCGGCTTTGACGAAGATGAACCTGATCTCTTTATGGCCCAGATGCAGGTGCAGCATACCATCTCGGCGCTGCTCACTTTTCGCCTGTTGCCACGGGCACTCGATGAGCGAACTCTGAATGCGAAATATCTCGCCGAAATCAAAATAAACAGTGATTAATATTGGTGGTTTGCAAGATCCATATCACATACACCTAATGACAGGATAAAATTCTGGATAAAGCCTCTAGATTTACCCCCTGCTTTTAGGCATTCTCCCAGCATACCAGCCGCCAGGAATCAACGGCTCGGATCACAAAAACGGACTGTAGTGGCTCCCACGCCACTGTTTACGGCTTGCACCAATCAAAACCGGGACTCCCCCATGAAAATGAATAAACTGACGGTCGCCATCCTCATCTCCATGATGTTTGGCATCCTCACCGGCCAGGGCTATCGGATGTTTGCCGCAGATCAGGCTGCGGATTTCGCCAATAACATCACGATCCTGACCGATATCTTCCTGCGACTGATCAAGATGATCATCGCTCCCCTGGTCTTCACCACCCTGGTGGTCGGTATCGCCAAGATGGGCGACACCCGCACCGTGGGGCGTATCGGTGCCAAGACCCTCGGCTGGTTCATGCTGGCCTCCCTGATGTCCCTGAGCCTGGGTCTGGTGATGGTGACCCTGATGCAGCCGGGTGTGGGGCTTTCGCTCTCCCTGCCCAATGACACCGCCAGCTCGGGCATTGCTGCCGGTGCCATTACCCTGAAAGATTTCGTGACCCACGCCATTCCCAAGAGCGTGGTCGAGGCGATGGCCACCAACGAGATCCTGCAGATCGTGGTCTTCTCCCTCTTCTTCGGTCTGGCTGCCGCCGCGCTCGGCGATCTGGCCAAGCCGGTAGTGGTGCTGATGGCCAGCGCTGCCGAGATCATGCTGAAAGTGACCGGTTATGTGATGAACTTTGCGCCGTTCGCGGTGTTTGGCGCCATCGCCGCCATGGTGGCCAAAGAGGGGCTGGGTATTCTGGTTACCTACGGCAGCTTTATGGCTCAGTTCTATATTGCGCTGGCCTGTCTCTGGCTGCTGCTGATCGCCATGGGCAGCGTCTTCCTGCGTGGTCGCGTCATCAAGCTGTTGGCGATGATCCGCGAACCCATCCTGCTCGCCTTCTCGACCGCCAGCTCCGAAGCGGCTTATCCGAAGACCCTGGATCGTCTGGAGAAGTTCGGTTGTGACAAGCGCATCGCCAGCTTCGTGCTGCCGATGGGTTACTCCTTCAACCTCGACGGCTCCATGATGTACTGCACCTTCGCGGTGATGTTCATCGCCCAGGCGTATGGCATCGAGCTCTCCATGGCCCAGCAGATCACCATGCTGCTGCTGCTGATGGTCACCTCCAAGGGGATGGCCGGGGTGCCGCGCGCCTCTCTGGTGGTGATTGCCGCTACCCTGAACCAGTTCCATATTCCGGAAGCGGGCATCCTGCTGCTGCTGGGGATCGACCACTTCCTCGACATGGGCCGCTCAGCCACCAACGTGCTGGGCAACGCCATCGCCGCCAGCGTGGTCGCCAAGACCGAAGACAGTCTGGGTGAAACCGTCGCGCTGGGCGAGAGTGAGCCAGCCAAAGCCTGATCACAACGCCATGAAAAATAAACAACAACGGCCCGCCAATGCGGGCCGTTGTTGTTTATGGCTCGTCTACACTGCTAGATAGTTTCCATCTGGAGTGTACGGTTATGAATATTGCTCGCCGACTGCAACTGATAGCCCTGCTGGTTATCCTTGCGCTCATTTTTCTCAGCTGGTTCAGTATCAACCGCCTCGATTCGGCCAACCGGGATTTAGGCTATGTGACGGACAATACGGTGCCCAGTATTTCGCTGATTAAGGAAGTGCAGGCTGATTTCTATGAATTGCACTCGCTGGTGCAGACACATGTGCTCAATACCGACTCAAGCAGGATGCAGCAGATCGAAACGGGTATCACCGAGATACAGGGACAGATCACTTCACTGCTCGACAAATACAAAGCCGAGATGCTCTCCAATGATGAAGATCGGCGCCTGACCGACGATGATCAACGTATTGTCGCGCAATATTATCAGGAGATAGACAATGTTCTGCAGCTCTCCCGCCAAAACAAGAACGATGAAGCCAGAGACATGCTGTCGGGAGAGGCATACGGATTGTTCCAGCAGTTTGCCAAGGCAATCGAGCTTCACGTCAACTTCAATATGGATTTGGGACTGGCGCTCAAGAAGCAGGGTCAGGAGAACTACGACAACAGCCTGCAAACCCTGTTGTTTATCGCCGGTGGTACCACAGTGCTGACGTTGGGGTTGTTTGTCTGGTTGTTCAATCAGGTGGCCAATCCCCTTCGCACTGCCATGGATATCCTGACCCGGATCCAGCGCGACCTCAACTTTACCCTGAGAGCAGATGTGAAACAGCAGGATGAGATTGGTCTGACCCTCAATGCGGTCAACCGGCTGCTCGATACGCTGCAACAGACATTTACCGAATTTTCCGTAGGCAGCTTGCAGATCAAGAGCACTGCCGAATCCCTCTCTCAGGCAGCGCAACACCTGGCCAGCTCGGCCAGTCAGGCCAATGATGCCACCAGTCTGATAGCCGCCGGTGTGGAAGAGATGACGGTCAGCATCACCGATATCTCCCAGCGTACTCAGGAGACGAGCCGCATCACCAACGAGTCGGGGCAACTGGCGACCGAAGGGGGCGGGACCATCGAGCGCACCGTTCATGCCATCAACGAGATCGCCGACTCCATTCGGCAGGTCTCGGCCGAGGTCATTGCGCTGGGTGAGGGCATTTCGCGCATTGGCGGTGTGGTCAACGTGATCCGTGATGTCGCGGGGCAGACCAACTTGCTGGCCTTGAACGCGGCCATTGAAGCGGCGAGGGCCGGGGAGTCCGGCCGTGGCTTTGCGGTGGTGGCGGATGAGGTGCGCAAACTGGCAGAGCGGACGGCGCAATCCACCCAGGAGATCTCCGCCACGGTAGAGGCGATCCAGCAGGAGTCGAACAATACGGTCTCCCGCATGCATCTGGTGGAGGAGAAGGTGAGTCAGGGGGTCACCATGGCGACCGAGAGTGGCGCCATTATTGCCGAGATCCGCAGTGCGTCGCACCGGGTGATGGATCAGGTGGGCGAGATCACTAATGCCATCCGCGAGCAGAGTTCGGCCGCCGAGTCGATCGCCCATCAGGTTGAGCAGATTGCTCAGGTCGTGCAGCAAACCAGCAGCACAGCGGAGGAGACCTCGGCTGCGGCCGAGGAGCTCAATGTCACCACCGAGAGCATCCACCAGCAGATATCCCGCTATCGCATTCAGTAACGCCGAGAGTTGTTATCCATCCGCAATCCCCGCCAGCTGGCGGGGATTTTTTATATGGCCTGTTTAGAAGCCTGAGCCCGGTTGCTGCAAAAATGCCGCCTCTTCCGGTGTGCTGGTGCGACCCAGAATGTCGTTGCGGTGGGGAAAGCGGCCAAAGCGTTCGATGATCACCTGATGACGACGGGCAAAGTCGGCAAATCCGGCAAAGGTCGCCTGCGCCGGTGTGCCAGCCTGCTCGGCAGTGAGTGCCTCGAACAGGGCCACACTTCTGGCCTGTTGTTCGCGGGATTCGGCATGTTCCAGTGGCAGATAGAAGAAGACCCGCTCCAGTGGTGAGAGGGATTTGTCCGCCCCGATGGATAGCCCTTTCAGGCAGAGATCCCTTGCCAGCGGATCCTGGGCAAAGGCCGCAGGCGTGCCGCGATGGATATTGCGGGGCAGCTGGTCGAGCAGCAGGATCAGCGCCAGCCTGCCGTGGTGCAGATCGGCCCAGTCGGCCAGCTCCCCGTTGGCGGCCGCCTCTGCTTGCGCGCCAAATTGCTTGGCCAGCAGGGCATCCGTTTCGCTGCTTTTCCCCCACCAGAGCGGGGCTTGCCGTGTGGCCCGCAGGACATCATCGGCCTCGTCGCCAAACCAGAAATCGATCAGAGGTTGCCAGGGTTGCATGGGAACTCCTTGAGGTGATTCAGAGGGAACCAGGAACAAATGGCTCAGGGGTGCTGCCGAAACGGCGGCTTCTCGTTACACTGTGCCATCTTTTGCCCGAAAGACGTAACCCCCGATGGCGAGCGCCGGATTTTTGGCTCGGCCGATGATGGCCTGCGATCGCCATGAGGTGGTCCTGTTGACCTTGGTGGTTATCGGGACGTACACCTCTCTCCCGGGGGTTGTTCTCACTGATATAAGGAATCTTTGATATGGCCGGAACCAGTTTATTGGCCCTGCTCGATGATATCGCCAGCGTGCTTGATGACGTGGCGCTGATGACCAAGATGGCGGCCAAGAAGACCGCCGGGGTGTTGGGTGATGATCTGGCCCTCAACGCGGAGCAGGTCTCCGGGGTGCGCGCCGAGCGGGAGTTGCCGGTGGTGTGGGCGGTGGCCAAGGGGTCATTTCGCAACAAGCTGATTCTGGTGCCCGCCGCCATCGCCATCAGTGCCCTGGTGCCCTGGCTTATCACGCCTCTCTTGATGCTGGGAGGCGCTTACCTCTGCTTTGAGGGGGCCGAGAAGCTGGCCCACAAGTTTCTGCCCCATGAGGCGAGTGAGGGGGAGGCACACACTGCTCCTATTCCCGATGATTTGGCCGCGTTTGAGCAGCAGAAGGTGAAGGGAGCGATCCGCACCGATTTTATTCTCTCTGCCGAGATCATCGTCATCGCCCTTGGCACGGTACAGGGAGCAAGCCTCGCGCTGCAGCTCTCGGTGGTCGCTGGCATCGCCCTGCTGATGACCATCGGGGTCTACGGGTTGGTGGGGCTGATCGTCAAGCTCGATGACATCGGCCTGCATTTGCTGCAAAAACCTGATGGCAGCGCCCTGCGCCGCGCGGTGGGGCAGGGACTGTTGGTGACGGCGCCGCGCCTGATGCACCTGCTGGCACTGGTCGGCACCATTGCCATGTTTATGGTGGGCGGTGGCATTCTGGTGCATGGCTGGCCTTTTGCCCATCACCTGATTGAAGGCGCAGCCGCTGTTGTTGCCACCCTGCCCACAGTGGGGGCTGTACTGGCGGCGGTGACGCCGACTCTGCTCAACGCCGTGGCCGGTGTGGTGGCGGGTCTGCTGCTGGTTGCCGTGATGACGCTGGTGAGCCGTCTTGCCCCGGCCAAGGGATAAGCGAGCTTGCGGGCCATTGTCTCTCTTTTCCTCTCTTCATTTTTTGGCCTTCGGGTTGCCCGGTTTCGGACTTGCTGCCCGCAGGTCTGTTGCGCCTCCCGATAAAGGTCTTTGCGAGAAGCTATGTATCAACAACAGTGGAATAACGACCATATCTACCCGGGCCTCGACAGCCCCGAGCTGGAAGCGGACATGCGCGCAGCCCGCCACGCGCTGGAGGAGCTGACCAGCTATATGGCGGGTCTGGACATGGTGCGCGGTGATGACGCTGCACTGCTGGATTTCTTGCGGGAAGTGCGGCTGCGCGCCCGTGATATTCGTCATATCGGCTGGAACGTCGCCATTCTGGCCGCCTGCCGTGGCAGTCAGGATGCGCGGGATCCGCAGGCCAAACAGCTGGCGTCCCGCGCTCGCGCCCTCAACGCCGATCTGTTCAAGACGCTGGCGCCGGTGGAAGATCTGATGCTGGCGTTGCCGGAAGAGGAATTTGCCGCGCTGATGAGGGATCCGCTGCTCGGTGAAGAGGCGTACCGCCTGCGCCACGAGCGTCGTTTGCAGGATCAGCGCCTGCCGGTGGAGGCGGAGCAACTGGTGATTGGTCTGGGCACCGATGGTCTGCACGCCTGGGGCAACCTCTACAACGATCTGGTGGGCAAGATCCGCTTGACCATTGATGGCCGCGAGATGGGGCTGGCCGAGGCGAGCAATCTGCTCTCCAGTCCGGTGCGTGCCCTGCGCCTTGAGGCGTTCGATGCCATCAGCGCCGGTTGGGAAGGTGAGCAGGAGACGGTTGCCGCTATCCTCAATGCCCTCAACGGCTGGCGGCTGGAGCTGGCCCGTCAGCGTGGCAACACCCGTGTGCTCGATGCGCTGGATCTCTCCTGCCATCAGAGCCATATCGAGCGTGCCACCCTCGATGCCCTGATGAGCGAAACCTGGCAAGCCCGTGGGTTGGGCCAGCGGGCGCTGGAGCTGATGGCCGAGCGCCTTGGTCTCGACGATCTGGGGCCGGAGGATCTCTTTGCGCCGCCGCCTGCTTCCAGCGGCCGCGACATTCCTTTTGATGAGGCGATCGAGTTGATTGCCGATGCCTTTAGCCGATTCGATCCCGAGATGGGGGCGTTTGCCCGCATGATGGCCGAGAAGGGGTGGATTGATGCGGCGCCCACGCCAAATCGCCGCACCGGCGCCTACTGCACCAAGTTTGCCGAACCGGTCGAACCGCGGGTCTTCGTTACCTATGCCGGCACCATGGATAACGTCATTACCCTGGCCCATGAGCTGGGCCACGCCTGGCACAACTGGGTGATCCGCGATCTGCCGATGAGTCAGCGCAGCTACCCCATGACGCTGGCGGAGACCGCCTCCATCTTCGCCGAAACCCTGGTGCGCAGCGCCCTGTTCGAGCAGGCGCAAAGCCAGGAAGAGCAGATGGCCATCACCTGGGCCGAGGCCGACGGCGCAGCCACCTTCCTGGTCAACATCCCGGCTCGCTTCGATTTCGAGCGGGCCTTGGTGGCCGAGCGGGCGCAGGGTTATGTGCCGGCAGAGCGGTTCAAGGCGTTGACCGACGAGGCATGGGGACGCTGGTATGAGGGGAGCCTGACCCGCTATCACCCCATGTTCTGGGCGGCCAAGGCGCACTTCTCCATCGCGGGGCTGGGCTTTTACAACTACCCCTATCTGTTTGGTTATCTGTTCAGCCTCGGGGTCTATCAGCAGTTGATGAGCCGCAAGGCAGCGGGGGAAGAGGGCGTGGCCGAGGCGTATCGCGCCTTGTTGCGCGATACCGGCCGGATGAGCGCCGAAGATCTGGTAGCCAAGCATTTGGGGCAGGATATCCGTGAGGCCGCCTTCTGGCAGGGGAGTCTGGCACAAGTAGCGCAGGCGGTAGAGCGCTTCGCGCAGTTGCCTGCCTGATTGGGTCAGCGGTGATATGAACAACAGGCCCCCGGACAGTCTCGCTGTCCGGGGGCCTGTTTGTTATGCCTGCTCTTGCTGTGGTTTGATGGGACCAACGAACAGAGGACGGGTCTGGTGACTCAGATCCGGCTGATAGCCGTTGAAGAAGAGGTTGAGTAGCACCGAACTGATGGTGGCCAGCAGGATACCGCTATGGAAAAGCGGTTGTAGCTGCGCCGGAAGCTGCTGGAAAAAATTCCCGGAGACCGTCGGGATCATGCCAATTCCGAGACTGATGGCGACGATATAGAGGTTGTGGCGGTTGCTGTTGTAATCGGTGCGCGCCAGGATGCGAATGCCGGTGGCCAGCACCATACCGAACATGACGATACCGGCGCCCCCCAGCACGAAGGGCGGGATGGAGGCGACCAGCACCGACATCTTGGGGATGAGGCCAAAGGCGAGCAGGATCCCCCCCGACATCACGCAGACCCAGCGACTAGATACTCCGGTCACGCTCACCAGACCGATATTCTGGGAGAAGGAGGTGTGGGGGAAGCTGTTGAATATCCCACCAATAATGGTGCCGATGCCATCCACCCGCAGCCCGCGCACGATATCACCGCGCCTGGCCGGATGGCCGACGATGTCGCCAAGGGCCAGAAACATCCCCATCGACTCGATAAAGGTGATGAGCATGATCACCGTCAGAGTGGCGATGGAGATGGGATCGAAGGTGGGCCAGCCGAAGGCGAAGGGCACAATGGGGGCAAACCAGGCTGCCTCGCCGAGGCCATCGAGGCTCACTTCGCCCATGGCGATGGCCACCACGAAACCGAAGATGATCCCGAGCAGCACCGAGATATTGCTGAAAAAGCCCTTGGTGAAGCGGGTCACCAGCAGGATAAAGACGAGCACCAGAAAGCTGGTGCCGATATAGCGCAGGCTGCCATATTCCGGATTGCCCTTGCCCCCCGCCATCCAGTCGATCCCCACCTGCATAATGCTGATCCCGATGGAGGTGATAACCACCCCGGTCACGACGGTGGGGAAGAGCGGCATCAGCCGACCTATCAGCGGCACCAGCAGGGTCGAGATGATACCGGCGGCAATGGTGGCGCCGAAGATGCCCGTCAGCCCCAGATCCGGGTTGGCTCCGATGGCCAGCATGGGCATCACGGCGGCAAAGGTGACCGACATGATGACCGGCAGCCGGATCCCGGCAAAGCGGCCAATCCCGACACATTGCAGCAGGGTGACGATGCCGCAGCAGAAGAGATCCGAACTGATGAGGTAGGAGATTTGATCCTTGGGCAGCCCCAGACTGCCGCCAATCACCAGCGGCACCGCCACGGCGCCGGCGTACATCACCAGCACATGTTGCAGGCCGAGGGTAAAGAGTTGGCCCATGGGGAGCATGCGCTCCACTTCATCCACCGGGCGCTTGCGCGCACCCGGTCGGGGGGAGGGGGGATTGGTCTCGTTCATGAACAGATCACTCCTTGAAGCCCGCGCAACTGCTACAGGCAAGATAGTGAAAGCCGCAGCTTTCCCGGTCATTGATCTCGTGTATTAACAGAGGTGCCAGATCCCTCGGCAGTAGTGAGAGGGAGTCGGTGCAGCACGGGGCAGTGCACAAAACATGCACAATGCCGCTCATGAGCGAAAACGTTTGGTGATAACGCCTTGTTTTTGCGGGATGAGTCACATACCGACCAGATAAGTGTCCGGTTGCTGGCAGGGGAAGGAGGTGGGTGCATCTCAGATTGGTAAGAGGTTTATCATTATCGGTCTGGCGCTCTCACTTTGATAGCCGGGCACCAGAGGGTTGCCCGCAATGCGCCCCTTTGTATGTGACGGCGCTCGCGGGCCGCAGGGCGCAATCGGGGGCGGGGGCGTGATCCAAAGCAAGAAAGTTGGATGTTTTGGTGGCGCACGGGGCCGCCGCTGGGGTAGTTTCGATAAAACCGACACAGATCCTGAGGTCTTATCCATGATCATCTATCTGCATGGCTTTGATGCCACCAGCCCCGGCAATCACGAGAAAGTGCTGCAGTTGCAGTTTATTGATGATGATGTGCGTTTCGTGCACTACAGCACGGTTCACCCCCGTCATGATATGAGCCATCTGCTCAAGGAAGTGAAAAAACAGCTCGATATGAGTACCGATCCCAAACCGCTGATCTGCGGCGTGGGTCTTGGTGGCTACTGGAGCGAGCGGATCGGCTTTCTGTGCGGCATTCGCCAGGTGATCTTCAACCCCAATCTCCATCCGGAAGAAAACATGCAGGGCAAGATCGACCGGCCGGAAGAATATGACGATATCGGTACCAAGTGTGTAACTGAATTTCGTAAGAAAAATTCAGGAAACTGCCTGTGTATCCTTTCCGTTCAGGATGAAGTGCGCGATAATCGGGACACTGAACGTGAATTGAAGAACTATTACGACATCGTGTGGGATGAGCGCGAGACTCATAAGTTCAAAAATATCTCGCATCATCTGCAGCGGATGAAGGCCTTCAAAGAAGCCTGATCCATCACGTCGACCGATTTCGTTTTAGGGAGCCAATGGCTCCCTTTCGTTTTAAGGAACCGAGGAAAATCATCATGATGAATATTGTCGTTGTAGGCGGCGGCGCCGGTGGCCTGGAGCTGGCCACCAGTCTGGGCCGCAAGCTTGGCAAGAAGAACAAGGCCAAGATCACTCTGGTCGATCGCAACCGCACCCACCTGTGGAAACCCCTGCTGCACGAAGTGGCCACCGGCTCCATGGACGCGGGCATCGATGCTCTGAGCTACCAGTCTCACGCCAAGAACCACGGTTTCGACTTCCAGCTCGGCACCCTGACCGACATCAAGCGTGACGATAAACGCATCGTGCTGGCCCCGATCCACGACGACAATGGCGACATCGTGGTCAACGAGCGCGAACTGCCCTACGACTATCTGGTGATGGCCATCGGTTCTGTCTCCAACGACTTCAACACCAAGGGCATCAAGGATCACTGTATTTTTCTCGATAGCCCCTCCCAGGCGCACCGTTTCCACAACAGCATGATGAACCGCTTCCTGCAGTTCGCCACCGAATATAAGCCGGGCGACAAGGTGAAGATTGCCATCGTTGGCGGCGGCGCAACCGGCGTCGAGCTCTCTGCCGAGCTCTACAACGCGGTCGAGCAGCTCTACGCCTACGGCTTCAAGAACCTCACCACCGACAGCCTGAAGGTGACCCTGGTGGAAGCGGGCCCGCGCATTCTGCCGGCTCTGCCGGAGCGCATCAGCGGCGCCGCCCATCAGGAGCTGGTCAAGCTGGGTGTGGACGTGCGTACCGCCACCATGATCACCGAAGCGACCAGCGACGGTCTGCACACCAAGGATGGCGAGCTGATTGAAGCGGACCTGATGGTGTGGGCGGCCGGTATCAAGGCGCCTGACTTCATGAAGGATATCGCCGGTCTTGAGACCAACCGCATCAACCAGCTGGTGGTGAAAGAGACCCTGCAGACTACCCGTGATGAGAACATCTTCGTTATCGGTGACTGCGCAGCCTGCCCGCAGCCGGATGGCAAGTTCGTGCCGCCGCGCGCCCAGTCTGCCCACCAGATGGCCAGCCAGGCGTTCAAGAACATCCTGGCCAAGATGAACGGCGGCGAGATGAAGCCCTACCTCTACCACGACCACGGTTCGCTGGTCTCCCTCAGCCGCTTCTCCACCGTGGGCAGCCTGATGGGCAACCTGATGCGCGGCTCCATGATGGTGGAGGGCTACATCGCCCGTCTGGTCTACATCTCCCTCTACCGGATGCACCAGATCGCCCTGCACGGCTACGTCAAGACCGGCCTCATCATGCTGGTGGGTCGCATCAACCGGGTACTGCGCCCGACCCTGAAGCTGCACTAAGCCGGGATTTGGCAACATGTTGAATACCAAAAGGAGAGGCGATGGCCTCTCCTTTTTTATGGGCGCAGATCAGGAAAGAGAGCGTTACTTGCCCAGATAGGTGCGGTCGAAGAAGGTATTGACCCAGTGAGGGCGGTAGATGGCCAGCACCGTCATCGCCATGCCGTTGAGCAGAGCTTCGGGGAACAGCAGTAGTGGCCAGATGGAGAGGTAATCCGCCGTGATGGTGTGCCAGGGGTAGCTGTGACTTAGCCCCATCAGCAACGCACTGGCGGCCACCTTGACCGAGATGGTGGTGGCGCCGCCGAGAAAGGCGGCCACGAAGATATAGACAAAGAGATGGCGCGGCAGCCAGGCCCAGCTGGCCAGAAACAGCAGCCAGCTGGTGGCCACCGGCAGGGCGATGCCAACCAGTGCCTGCCAGCCAAAATCGGCCAGATTGGTGACGCCGAAGTAACCGAGCACCAGCAGGGTCAGACAGGGGGCTAGCAACGCCAGCCGCCAGCCCAGCAGCAGGGTGAGGGAGGTTAGCCCGAGAAAATGGACCTCTAGCCCCTCATGCAGACCGGCCCTTAGATACCAGAGCGGCACCAGCGCGATGGCACTACCCAGCAACAGGTGCTGATAGAGGGGGTTGTCACGGAGGGTCTGCCACAGGGAGCGGCGCAGGCTGAAGGCCAGCAGTACCAGCCAGATCAGGAGGGCGGCGAGTTGTCCTTCACTCATCTTGTCGTCCATTCATGCAGTAGAGTCCGGGCGGCCTTCCCGACCGCCCCATAGCAGAGCAGGCTGACGAGTCAGCCTGCTTTTACCATCAATATTTGACGTTGTTGTGGTACTTGCCGAGGATGCCCTTGACCCGTTCCATGGTCTCCTTGCTGGGGGGCTTGATCCCGCTCAGCTCGTACGGGTCGCCCAGCACATCCCACTTGTGTTTGCCGAGCTCATGGTAGGGGAGCAGCTCCACCTTCTCCACGCTCTCGCCCAGCTCGGCGATAAACTGACCCAGCCCTTCGGCGCTCTCGTCGTCATCGCTCCAGGTCGGTACCACCACGTAGCGGATCCACATGGTCTTGCCTTTGGCTGCCAGATAGCGGGCAAACTCCAGGGTGTATCTGTTGCTGACGTGGGTCAGCGGAATGTGTTTCTCGTCATTGATCTGTTTGATGTCGAGCAGTACCAGATCGGTCTGGTCGAGCAGCTTGTCCACCTGTTCGTCGAGATGACGGACGAAGCCGTTGGTGTCGAGACAGGTGTGGATCCCTTTCTCTTTGCAGGCGGTAAAGAGTTCGGTAATGAAAGCGGGTTGCAGCATGGCTTCACCGCCGGACGCTGTCACACCACCGCCGGAGGCATTCATGAAGTGGCGATAGCTGGTGATGTCACTCATCAACTCCGGTACGGTCACTTCGCGGCCACCTTCGGTATCCCAGGTATCGCGGTTGTGGCAGTACTTGCAGCGCATCAGGCAGCCTTGCATGAATACGATAAAGCGTATTCCCGGGCCATCGACAGTGCCGCAGGTTTCGACGGAATGGATCCGGCCAACGGTGCCGTGAGCTCCGGCTGGCTGGCTGATTTCAACGGCAGGGATCCGATTAATGACAGACATAAACAACTCCAACGATTCGAGCAGGCCGTTATTTTATTACATAAACCCCTATTGATCCTACACCTTTAGTCCGGCGCCCGGCTGCCAAGCAGCTGCTCCAGCCCCTTGACGGTGAGCGGCCGACTGGTGAGAAACCCTTGATAATGCTGGCATCCCAGTGCTTTGAGGATGGCCAGCTGCGCCTCCTCTTCCACCCCTTCGGCGGTGACGGTAAAACGAAAGACCTGGGCCAGATCGAGTATCGCCTTGACGATGGCTCTGTCCTGTTCGCTGTGTACCAGGGTCTGAATGAAGCTTCTGTCCAGTTTCACCTCGTCGGCGGGCAGATCCCGCAGATAGGCCAGCGACGAGTAGCCGGTGCCGAAGTCATCGATGGAGATGAGGATGCCGAGCTCCTTGAGCTGGCGCATTCTGGCAATACTCTCCTGCCGATTCTCCAATACTACCGATTCGGTCACCTCCAGCAGCAGGCGGGAGGGGGGCACACCGGTGTCGCGCAAGATATACTCCACCTGTTGCACGAAGCCCTGGGTGTGGAACTGGCGGGCACTGACGTTGACCGACAGATGGGGGATCTGCAGGCCACGGTTGAGCCAGAAGCTGTATTGGGCACAGGCGGTCTTCATCACCCAGTAGCCGATCTCGAGGATCAGGCTGGTCTCTTCGGCGATGGGGATAAACTCCCCGGGTGGCACCATGGTGCCGTCGCTGCGCTGCCAGCGCAGCAGCGCCTCGATACCCGACAGCGAGCCATTGTCGACCCGGTATTGCGGTTGGTAGTGGAGTTGCAGCTCGTGGTGACGCAGGGCATCGCGCAGCTCATTGGTGAGGGTCAGCCGGTTCTTCTCATGCTGGGCCATCGCCTCGGTAAAGAAGACGTAGTGGCCCTGACCGGCGCGCTTGGCCATGTGGGTTGCGGTGTCGGCCTGTTGCATCAGGACCAGATGATCCGTCTCGTTGCCGGAGAAGAGGCTGATCCCCACCGAGGCGCTGCAGTGCAGTTTGTGATCGCCGATGTCGAACGGGGTGCGAAACAGCCCCATCAGCTCGCGGGCGAAGTGCTCTGCCAGAATTTTGGCGGTGACTTCCCCTTGTCCGAGCTGGGTAAAGAGCAGGGCAAACTCATCCCCCGAGATGCGCGCCTGTACCAGATTGTCCTGGGGCAGCTCCCTGAAACGTTGCACCACGGCCTGCAGCAGCAGATCGCCGCAGGCGTGACCAAGGGAGTCGTTTATCGACTTGAAGTTGTCGAGATCCACCAGCAGCAGGGCGCCCCACTGGCCGTTGGAGGCGCTCAGGGTCTGCTGCAAAATATGGTTGAGGCTGCGCCGGTTGTGCAGACCGCAGAGATCGTCGTAGTAGGCGAGCTGCTCGATATGTCTGGCCGCCTCTTTTTCCTGGGTGATGTCGTAGAAGCTGCAGATAAAGTGGCTGAGCTCCCCTTGCTCATCCTTGACGCCGTTCACCATCAAGCGTACCGGAAAGAGGTGACCATCCTTGTGCAGGCAGCGCTCTTCCCCGAGCCAGAACTCCTGCTCGTTGACGGTGCGGCTGACATCCTCCTTGAGATGATCCCCGTAGTAGGTGGGGCGCAGCTTGCGAATGGAGTGACCGATCACCTCTACCTCGCCAAATCCGGTGATCCGGCTGAAGGAGTGGTTGACCTTGAGGATGATGCCGTTGTGATCCATCACGATCAGCCCATCGTGGGTATTAAAGGCTACCTCGGCCAGTCGCAGGGTATCGTCGGTGGCGAGGCGCTTGAGTTCGATGGCGGCCCGCTCGTGCTGGCTGCTCAACAGATCCAGCAGCTGCTCGGGCTCCTCAAGGGGAGTATCGAGCAGCAGGGTGATCTGGCCAATGGGGGCGCCGCTCTGGCCATGGAGCGGAATGCCGATGTAGGCGCTGGCGTTGAGGGCCAGCAGCCGGGTCGCCTTGGGATAGCGCACGGGCAGATCTTCCACATAGATGGCCTGACCATGCTGGAACAGCTCCTGAGCGGGGCCTGGGTCGAGCTGGATGGGCTTGAGGGTGGAGCAGATCTCCTCGTTGATGACGCAGCGGGGGATGATCCAGAGATCCTGACCGCGGGGCTGAAACTCGCCGATCCAGCCCACCCGGGCACCGCTGGCGCTCATGGCCCAGCTTACCAGCGTCTTGCAGTAGTCGATGCCGGTCTGCTGGTGCAGTTCGGGCGGGAGGGCCAGCTCGGCGCGGTGCTCTTCCGGTTGCGGTTGCCAGTGGCCGAGCAGCTGGGCGCTGCTGCGCACCAGCTGCAACATATCCTCGCTAAGCGGGGTGGGATCGAGATACTCCAGACTCAGCACCCCGAACAGCTTGTCCTGCTCCAGCAAGGCACCATCGAGGCGTGAGCGCACACCGGCACTGGTCAGATAGAGGTGATTGCTCAGCATCGGCTGGTGGGCCGCTTCCGAGAAACTCAACGATTTGCGGGTACGCAGGGCGCGGATATAGCGGCTGTCACCACGAATGGGGTAGAGCGCCTCGACCCCCAGGGTGAACACCGGGGTGAGTTGCTCGCTGCCGAGATCGCCGTTGGCCTGATAGTGCCAGAGGATGAGCCGATCGGCCCCCAAACTCTCTTTAAGGGCCTCGAGCAGGGGCGCATACTGTTGCTGGCTCGCCATCTGGCTGAGGCGCGGCAGTTGCAATGCCAGATCGGCGATGGGCTCCTGGCGAAGGTTCTGCAGACAGATGAGCCAGAAGCCATCCTGCTCGTGAGCGAGGGCGATATGCCACAACTGGCTGGCAAAGCGCACTGTGATCTTGCCGCCATGGCCGTTAGCCAGCAGTTGTTCGATGGGCAGGCGCAGGGCATCGGGTAGCTGGGCAGGCCAGGGGGCACGCGGTTCGTCGAGCCAGTAGAGCGGGGTTTGCATCACGTCGGTCAGGGCGACCAGCCGTTGACTGCGCAGATCCAGACGGAAAAAGAGCGGCGTCTGGAGGGCAGGAGGAAGATGACTGAGTGCGGTAGACGACATGAACAAACAACATCCTGTTAAGCAACCGTCGGGGTTGCAAGAATACTGCAAAATGGTGCGAAACAAAATTTCATTGAATTCTAAATTAGAAAAGTCTAATTTATTGCCCATTATCATGTATGAGGAGTCTTGCAGATGAAACGGATCCTGATTATCGGTGGTGTCGCGGGGGGCGCATCGGCGGCGGCTCGTGCTCGTCGTTTGAGTGAAGAGGCAGAGATCGTGATGTTCGAGCGGGGCGAGTTTGTCAGCTTCGCCAACTGCGGTCTGCCCTATCACATCGGGGGCGATATCCCCGACCGGGATGCCTTGCTGCTGCAGACTCCCCAGAGTTTCAAGCGCCGTTTCAACGTCGATGTGCGGGTCTTTCACGATGTGATTGAGATCGACAAGGCGGGCAAGACCTTGCTGGTGCGCAACCTGCAAACCGGTGAAGAGCAGCGCGAGCATTACGATGTGCTGCTGCTGAGCCCGGGGGCGGCGCCGATCCGTCCTCCTTTCCCCGGTATCGACAGCCCCCATGTTTATACCCTGCGCAACATCCCGGACATGGATCGCATTCTGGCTGCTCTGCATCACGATCAGCCGCGCCACGTCACTGTGGTGGGCGGCGGCTTTATCGGGCTGGAGATGATGGAGGCGCTGCATCAGCGCAAGCTGGATGTCACCCTGCTGGAGCTGGCCGATCAGGTGATGGCGCCGGTGGACAAGGAGATGGCCAACATGCTCCATGCCCGCATCCGGGAAGAGGGGATCGACCTGCGCCTGCGCACCGGCCTCACCGCCATCGAGAGTCTGGATCTGCCTGCCGAGAAGACCTCCGCCGTGCCGACCGCCAAAAGCGGTGGCCTGCGCCTGACCCTCAATGACGGTTCCCATCTTGATACCGGTCTCTTGATCCTCGCCATCGGCGTCAAGCCGGAAACTCTGCTCGCCGCCAAAGCGGGGCTGGAGCTGGGCCCACGGGGCGGCATCAAGGTGGATGCCGGGATGCGTACCTCGGATCCCTTCATCTACGCGGTGGGGGATGCGGTGGAAGAGATTGACTTCGTCACAGGCGAATCTGTGCTGATCCCGCTGGCGGGCCCCGCCAACCGGCAGGGGCGCATCGCCGCCGACAACATGCTGGGCCGAAGCGAAACCTACAAGAAAACGCAAGGGACCGCCATCTGCAAGCTGTTCGATCTGGCGGTGGCCAGCACGGGGCTGAATGAGAAGCGACTGGTGCAACTGGGATTGCCGTTCGAGAAGGTTTATGTCCACCCGGGCAGCCACGCCGGTTACTACCCGGGTGCCCATCCGGTCAGCCTCAAGCTGCTGTTTGCCCCGGATGGCAAGATTTACGGTGCCCAGGCCATCGGCAAGGATGGCATCGACAAGCGCATCGACGTGCTGGCAGTGGCCCAACGCGCCGGTCTCACCGTGTTTGACCTGCAGGATCTGGAGCTCACCTATGCGCCGCCGTTCGGGTCGGCCAAGGATGTGATCAACATGGCGGGCTTTGTGGCAAGCAACCACCTGAAGGGGGACACCCTGCTCTGCCACGTGGCCGAGGTGCAGGCTCGTAACCCCCATCAGCTGGTGGTGGATGTGCGCAATGGCCCGGAGCTCGACAAGCTGGGCCGCATTCCGGGGGCGCTGCATATCCCCCTCGACGAGTTGCGTGGCCGCCTCCATGAGCTGCCCAAAGAGAAAGAGCTGCTGATCTGCTGTCAGGTCGGGCTGCGTGGTCACGTCGCTTGCCGCCTGCTGAGCCAGCACGGCTTTAAAGTGAAGAATCTCTCCGGCGGCTTCAAAACCTGGCAGATGGCCACCGCCGAGTAACCGTTTTATTTCTGTGCCTGTTTGCCCCTCTCCCTTGTGCGTGCAAGATGAGGGGCTTTTTGTTTCTGCTTGTCCCGTCTGACGGATGGGTATGACTGTTACCAGAATGCGTTGGCGGAGCGGGTGAACGGGATGTTGAAAGGAGAGTTATTGTTGCAAAGCCCGCAGGATTTGACGCAAGCGCGGGAAATGGTGCGTGAAGCTGTGGATATTTACAACGAGGTGCGGCCGCATCATGCGTTGAAATACAGAACCCCCGATGCGGTACATAGGGGATTCTGAGTAGAGAAATGCTAGTTGAATATGTGTAAACCAATTTCAGGACTAGACACCAACGGCTGATCGTCAAACAATTGTAAGGGGGACTCACTGGTGGCGGGCACCTTGCCACAGCTTGCGCAGTTGCAACAGCAGCGCGGTCAGGGCGCCGCCGCTCAGGGCGGTGAGTACCGCCAGCAGCAGGCTGCCGAGCAGGAAGGGAGGCACCAGGGTGGCAGCCTCCTGCTCCAGCCAGTGCAGGGGCCAGCTGAGGTGGAAAGGCTCCGGCGTCTGGTGCAGTACCAGACAACCGGTGCGATAGGCGTAGAGATACATGAACGGCAGGGTCAGCGGATTGTTGAACCAGACCGCCAGCAGTGCCAGCGGCAGGTTGAGGCTGAATGCCAGCGCCAGACCGACTGCGATGAGCGAGTGCATCGGGATTGGGAACCAGCAGGCGAAGAGCCCGGCCGCCACCGCGCCGCTCAGGGCGCGGGTGCCCCCTTGCCAGAGGGCTGGGGCAAGCAGTCGCTCACCAAACAGGGCAAACCACTTCTGCTGGCGCAGGGTATCGGGATCTAGCTTGAAGCGGGCAAACCAGCGACTCAGCATGGGCGGGCCATCTTGCGTTTTTGCCACTGGCGCACCGTGCTGATCCGCCAGAAGGTGCGGATCAGGGTGTAACCGATAAGAGAACTGAGCAGGGCCAGGATGAGCGAGCCCAGCAACAGCGGCGGTGCCACTGTGCCCAGTACCGAGACCAGCCACTCCCAGGTGAATTCAATCTCTATCTGCTGCGCCGAATGTCCCAGCAACTGGCAACCCACCAGATAGGCGCCATAGAGCAGGGGCGGCATGGTAAAGGGGTTGGAGAGCCAGACCAGCGCCACCGAGAGCGGCAGATTGACCCGGCACAGGATGGCGCCACCGGCGGCCAACAGCATCTGGCAGGGGAGCGGCACCCAGGCCATGAAGAGGCCCACCGCAAATGCCCCGGCGGCCGAGCGGCGGTTGAGGTGCCAGAGGTTGGCATCGAGCAGCAGTTTGCCGAACAGCCGCAGGTGCTTGTGTTCTTTCAGGGTTTGCTGATCGG
Source organism: Aeromonas sp. 159 (assembly GCF_963862045.1). NCBI lineage: Bacteria > Pseudomonadati > Pseudomonadota > Gammaproteobacteria > Aeromonadales > Aeromonadaceae > Aeromonas > Aeromonas sp. 159. Next base: position 23,875 of record NZ_CAWLMI010000029.1, read on the forward strand.
GCATCCAGCGTTTAATGAGTCGTTTGGGCATATTGAAACCTTGCTAAATACTTGCTCCATGGATCTGCGTCTGTTGTCGTTTGCCCTGGGGGCAAGCTCCTCACTGCTCTGGCCATGGTTACCTTCACTCGCATGGGGGGGCCTGTTGCTGTCCCTGCTGATCCCCCTTGCATGTTGCCGTGCCTGGCGGTGGCTGTTTCTCCTGCTCGGCATCCTCTGGATGCAGGCCAATCTTGCCTATCGGCTGGCCTGGCTGGAGCGGTTGGGCGATCAGACGAGCCACATGATAA
>NZ_CAWLMI010000030.1:0-48655 GCF_963862045.1 Aeromonas sp. 159
TCTTCAATTTAAGTTTGGTTGCCAATTAAGGCGGCTCAATGAATTGCTGAATTAACTGCTGCAACTAAAAGTTGCTTTGGTCACTTCATCAGACATTGAAAATCAAAAATTGTTTTTGATGTTCGATGCTGTGAGTGCCCACACAGATTGCTTGATTCAAATTGTTAAAGAGCGTCACGCTTGTCGCGTTGAGGAGGCGCATATTACGCTTCTCACTTCGAAAGTCAAGCGATTGTTTTCGCTTTTCTTTCGGCGCCTGCTTCACAAGGAAGGTAGCTCATCAGTTTGGCGTGTTCCGCCGTGCTGGTAGGGGCGCATTATAGGGAGCCGCGCCGCGATGACAAGGGCTTTTTGCAAAAATGCGTTCGTTTGCTGAAAAAGCGAACTGAACGCCCCAAAACAGCCCCTTGGCATCTCTTTTACGCCGCTTTTTTGCTCAACTCTTCGCTTTGTGCCCGGATATAGTTGACCCAGCTGGTTGCCTTCTGTTGCCAGTTATCCTGCTGCTGCAGCTCACGGGCCAGTTCCAGCGCCTGGGCATACTGCTCCTTATTAAGGTGTGCCTGCACCAACAACGCTTTGGCACGATTGCCTTGCTCGCCTTTTACCGACTTGATGGCGGCGAGCTGGGTCATGGCAGCATCTGTCTTGCCCTGTTGCAGCAGCAGTTCGGCGGCGCGCATGGCCGCTTTGGGCTGACCATGCTGGTTGGCCAGCTGTTGCCAGCTATCGACCGCTTGTGACCACTCCCGGGCACCTTCCCACAATTGGGCCAGCAGTTGGCGATTTTCAGCACTTTGCTTCATCTGTCCCTTGGCCATGGCCGCTTCCAGCAGACGGGCACCACGATAAGGCAGCCCTTGCCAGGCATAGAGGCGGATCAGCTGATTGCGGGCAGACGCGTCATCCATCAGTTTTTTGTCGATGGCGGTCTGCAGCAATGCCAACGCCTGATCGCCCCGTTTGGCAGAGAGGTTGAGCGACACCGCCTGCTGCCACCATTTGCTCTCTTTGGGTTCGTGGCTGATCAACTCGACCGCCTGATCGGCCGCCACGCCATAACGTTGCTGAGCGGTGAGGGCGGAGAGACGAATAATGGCGGCCTGCTTCTGCCAACCCTTCTTCAACAACTGTTCGCTCTGGCTGGCGGCGTCACCGTACTGCTTGTTGTGGTAATAGAGGCCAGCCAGACGCAGGTGCAGCCCATCGTCTTGCTTGAGTGCCAGTGCCGCCTTGTAGCTGGCGATGGCACCAGACCAGTTGGATTGCTGGGCCTGAATATCGCCGCGCAGTCGCAGCAGCTGGAGCTGTTGTTGCTCGGGCCACTCTTTATAGGCAAGGGCCTGTTCGACATAACGGCTCGCCTGGGCGGTCTGTTGCAGATTGGCCGCCAGCGAGGCTTGCAGCTGCGCCAGCCAGGCACGCTCGGCATCGCTATTTGGCTTGAGGCCGGATGCCTTGCTCTGGGCTTGTTGCCAATGACCGGACTGATAGAGCTTCATCACGGGTTCAAGCTGACGGGAGAAGTGGGGGCTGACCTCCATCGCCAGACAGGCTTGGCCGACCAGGGCCAGCAGACAGATCCAGATCCGCAACATAGTTATGACTCCAGTTTGAATTTGAGCGTGATGACTTGCACCAGCTTGTCGGTGGCGCCCGGTCTCGGCTGATAGCGCCACTTGTTGATCGCCTGAATGGCCGCCCGCTCGAACTGACGCTTGGGCTTAGCCTCAATCACCTCAACATCCTGCACACCACCTTCGGCATTCACGCTAAAACGCAGGGTGACGAATCCTTCGATCCCTGACTGCTGGGCACGATAGGGGTAAACCGGCTCGATCCGTTGCAGCGGCATCAGCATGTCACCGGCGCCGATCCCTGCCCCTTGCTGCTGGCCGTGGTAGTTGCTACTCAAGACCGGCGCGGTACTGGTCGCCACACCGGGGGCATAAACCTGCACAGCGCTGAGGCTGGATACCAGATCCAGACTCGGCTCAACGGCCGCCAAGGGGGCCGCAGCGGGCATCGGCAGCGGTGTGGAGGCCAATGCGGCAGGAGGCTCTGGCAGAGGTTCGGGCTCCTGCGGCACCGGACGCTCGCGTACCTGCACCTCGGTCACCTCGTTCTGCATATTGATGACGATGGGCTTCTGTTCGCTCGCCACCTTCTCGCCCCGGGGCGGTTCAACCAGGGTAGCCATAAACAGCAGGATGCCCAGACTGAGGGCAATCCCCAGCCCCAGGCTCATCAGCTTGTATTTCATTTCGGTGCCACCGCCACGGCGATATTGGCGATACCCGCCGCCTTGGCCTCATCCATCACCCGCACCACCTTGCCGTGGGGCACCCGCTCGTCGGCCTGGATCACCAGGCTGGCATCGGGTTGCTCCGCCAGCAGACGGGCAATGGTGGCCTGTACCCGCTCCACATCGATCTGCTTGCGGTCGAGGAAGATCTGACCCTGAGCCCCGATCGCCAGCATGATGCTGGAGGATTTCTGCGCCTTGGCTTGACTGGCCTGGGGCCTGTGCACCTCGAGCCCGGCTTCACGCACGAAGGAGGTGGTGACAATAAAGAAGATCAGCATGATGAACACGATATCCAGCATGGGGGTCATGTCGATCTGCACTTCGTCACGCTGGCGTTTGGATTGCCGTCTCATTGCATTACCTTCTCTTCTCGCAGGCCGTCCCGGGTCTTGGCCAGCGCACGCTTGGCCTGACTCTCGAGCCGACTGAGTAACAACACGCCGGAGAGCGCCACCACCATGCCTGCCATGGTGGGAATAGTGGCGCGGGAGATCCCGCCCGCCATGCTCTCCGGGTTAAAGCGGTTGGCCGCAGCCAACGCATCAAATACGCCGATCATGCCGGTCACTGTGCCCAGCAACCCCAGCATGGGACAGAGCACCACCAGGGTGCGGATGAAGATCAGATGACGGTTCAGTTCCAGCTCTGCCTGCGCCAGCCAGCGGCTGCGGATTGCCCGGGCGTGCCAACTGTGGCGCTCGCTGCGGGCCTGCCAGCGGCCGAGCAGCTGTTGCTGCAAGGGGCCAAAACCCAGATTGAGGTAGAGCAGCCGCTCGATCATCAAAATCCACATCAGCACCAGCAGGGCCAAAATGACCCAGAGCACAGGGCCGCCACGGCCCATGAAACTCTGCAGCTGTTGCCAGATGTCGAGCATCATGCTGCTCGCTCCATCCCGCCGTTATTGCTCTCGGCGCGCTCAGCCAGAATGCCGGCTACTTGCTGCTCCAGCACATTGGAGAGCTCGGTGAAGCGTGATTGCAGCAGGCTGTGGGCCAGGATCAGCGGAATGGCCGCAACCAGACCCTGTACCGTGGTGACCAGCGCCATGGAGATGCCGCCCGCCATGATCTTGGGATCGCCGGTGCCAAACTGGGTGATGGCCTGGAAGGTGCCGATCATCCCGGTTACTGTACCGAGCAGACCCAGCATGGGGGCGATGGCCGCGATTACCTTGACCATGCCGATGCCGCGCTCCATGCGAGGAGTCTCCTGCAGGATCGCCTCATCAAGACGCAGCTCGAGGGTCTCCATGCTCAGCTCAGGGTGTTTGTCTGCCACCGTCAGCACCCGGCCGAGGGCGTTGTCGGCGTGATACTCGCCGCTCTTGAGCTGGCGACGCACCAGCGTGAGTTCGCGGGAGAGGCTCCACAACCGTACAGCCGCAATTCCCAGACCAATAGCAGCCAGCAGCACGATAATGGCGCCAACCTGACCACCTTGTTGTACCTGCTGCCAGAAGGTGGGTGCCTGTGCCAACATCGCCAGCAGAGTGCCATGAGAAGGATCCAGCGGCAGCGCTTCCCCTTCCTGACCCTGATAAGCCGCAACGGCAGAGAGCACGCTACCGGGCAGACCCAGTACCGGGCTCAAGCCTTCGGCGGTCGGTTGCAGGAAGCCCTCGCTCCCCAGCAGGGCAAAGCTGCCTGCCCGGGTCAGCGACTGCTCGCTGGCAGCCCCCTGGGCATCGAGCACCTTGCCGTTGAACTGGGCAATCCGGCCAGATTCACGGATCTCCTGCAGCAGCGTGGTGGGTAGAAGGGCGAGGGCGGCGCGATCCGGCACCTGTTTATCCTGTGCCATGGCTTTCAGCGGGGCGAGACGCTCCGGGTACTGGCCCTCGACGGCGGATTCGCTCAGCAGCTTGACCGCATCGCTGGCGCCCTGACGGGTGACCGCGAAGATCTCGTTCATGTCGCCGGAGGCTTGCTCCCACTGGGCGTTGAGCTCGACCAGCTGCTTCTCGTTGCTGGCGAACTTGCCGGCCAGCTCCTTGCTCAAGCGCTGAGCCTCGGCCAGTCTGGCGCGGGCAGTGCCGAGCTCCCTGGCAACGGTCGCCAGATCTTGCTGAGCCTGCTGTTCACGAGCCTGTTCCTGCTGCTGCCACTCATCGGCGACAGCGGCGTTGGTACCGCAGGAGAGAGCAATAAGGAGGGGGAACCACTTCATGGTGACTCTCATGATTGGGCCTCCTGACTACGGCTGACAGAGAGGGGGACATTGAGCAACTGGGGAACTTTCTTGTCGGCGGCCACATCCATCGCCTCGGCGATAGGGGAGAGCCACTGGCTGTCGAGGGCTTGCCACTGCTTCGCCTCGGCAGACCAGCGCCATGCCTGACTGCGATCGGCCGTCATTGCCAGCAGGGAGACCCGCCCCAGCGCCAGCACATCAACCCGACGCGGAGCACCATCCAGCTCCAGCTCGGCGGAATAGCTGTCCATCCGGCTGCCGTATTCGGCTTCGATCTGATAGGCCTGCAGCAACTGACGGAATTTCTCTGCCTCGCTAACGTCTGCGCGAGCCAGGGTCGCTTTCAACTGTTCAACCCGCGCCAAACGATCTTCCTTGCGCAGCGGAATGTCATTTTGCACCAGCTGTTCCAGATCTGCCTGCATCTGCAACATCAGCGGGATCAAGCCCTGACGGGTCTCTTGCACCGCTTCCAGCTGCTGGCTCAATTTACCCAGCTCATTTTGCTGATCGGCCACCAGAGATTGCATGTAGCGGTTGTAGGCTTCGAGGTCACGCAGTTGCAGCTGGGCATTTTGCAGCTCCAGTCGTGCGGCAACGGCGGCATCGGCGGCTTTTTCCACCCGCTGCTGGGAGGCTTTCCCGGCAGCTATGCTGTTCTTGAGGGCGGGAGCAACCAGCTCATCCCCGATGGCAGCAAAGTGGACTGACAGTGGCAGCAGGGCCACACCCCATAATTTGTTCATTGAAATACATCTTACTAATGATAACTATTATCATTATCTCAAATGCAGGGCGGACTGGCAACGAGAGGATTTTCTTGGCCTTTATGCACAAAAAAAGGATAATTTTTAAGCACGCACGGAATAAGTGGCGCCAATAGCCACCGCACAAATATAAATAACGATAAAAAATCTTTTCGATCAGTGTGATAGAGATCGAAAAAGGAGAAAGTAATGCTCAACGATGCGATCTGGGAACATATCGACAAGTTCACCAAGGCAACAAAAACCAGCGATATCCAGCAACTGCTGGAGCGCTTCAGTCATCAAATGGGCTTCGATTACTTTCGGCTGCTGATTATTTTCCCCATCAGCATGCAAAAATCCCACGTGGCACTGTTCAACAACTGTCCGACCACCTGGTTTGACGCCTACAGCGAAAACCAGTATCTGACCCAGGATCCGGTGGTCTATCTGGGGCTGAAACAGACCCAGCCGATCTTCTGGAACAAGCTCGACTGCGACTCGCCCTGGCTGCCCAGTGCCAGCCGCGACGTGATGAACCTGGCCGCCGATTTCGGGGTACGCAATGGCGTCTCCTTTCCGCTGCACACCCCGCAGGGGGAGCACGGCATTCTCTCATTCATCACCAAGGATAAATCCAACTCCGACCTGATGTTTGAAAATGTCCCGCTGCTGTCTTTCTGCGCCAGCTATATCTTCAACTCCGCGCTGCAACTGATCAAAAGCAGACCGGATATGATGAAGTACCTGACCGAACTGTCGGATCGGGAGAAGGAGTGCCTGTTCTGGGCCAGCGAGGGCAAGACCTCCTGGGAGATCGCCACCATCCTCGGCATCAGTGAGCGGACGGTCAACTTCCACCTGACCCAGGTGACCAACAAGACCGACTCGAAGAACCGCAGTCAGGCCATCGCCAAAGGGATCACCAGCGGCATCATAGTGCCCTCCCTAGACGAGGTCACCATCACCAACCTGCGGCTGTCGTAACCCCTCAGCCGAAACAAAAAGAGCCGCAATTGCGGCTCTTTTTAATTTGAGAGAGTGACTTACTCGACGGTCACCGATTTTGCCAGGTTGCGCGGCTGGTCCACGTCGGTGCCCTTGATCAGGGCAACGTGGTAGGAGAGCAGCTGCAGCGGCACGGTATAGACGATGGGGGCGATCACCTCTTCCACATGGTTGAGGTTCATGACCCGCATGGTCTCGTCGCTCTTGAAGCCGGTGTCGGCATCGGCGAACACGTAGAGGATACCGCCACGGGCGCGCACCTCTTCCACGTTGGACTTGAGCTTCTCCAGCAGATCGTTGTTCGGCGCCACCACAATGATGGGCATCTCGGCATCGATCAGCGCCAGCGGGCCGTGCTTCAGCTCGCCAGCGGCGTAGGCTTCGGCGTGGATGTAGGAGATCTCTTTGAGCTTGAGCGCCCCTTCCATGGCGATGGGGTACTGGCTGCCACGACCGAGGAACAGGCTGTGCTGCTTGTCGGCAAACTCTTCGGCCAGGGTTTCAATATCCTTGGCCAGCGCCAGACTCTCTTTAATACGCAGCGGCAGGGCTTGCAGCGCCTTGACCAGTTCAGCCTCGGCGGCGGCGCTCAGGTGGCCACGGCAGTGACCGACGGAGGCCACCAGCATCAGCAGGCCAGCCAGCTGGGTGGTGAACGCCTTGGTGGAGGCCACTCCAATTTCTGCCCCCGCGCGGGTCATAAAGGCCAGATCCGATTCACGCACCAGCGAGGAGCCCGGCACGTTACAGATAGCCAGCGAGCTCATGTAGCCGGATTCCTTGGCCAGACGCAGGGCGGCCAGGGTATCGGCGGTCTCGCCACTCTGGGAGAGGGTCACCAGCAGGCTGTTGGGGCGCACTACCGACTTGCGATAGCGGAACTCGGAGGCGATCTCTACATCGCAGGAGACGCCAGCAATCTCTTCGAACCAGTAGCGGGCCACCATGCCGGAGTGATAGGAGGTACCGCAGGCAACGATCTGCACGTGCTCGACCTTGCCAAAGATGGCGCGCGCGCCGTTGCCGAACGATTCGACCACCACGTGATCGCAGCCCAGACGCCCTTCCAGAGTGTTGGTGATCGCTTTGGGTTGCTCGTGGATCTCCTTGAGCATGTAGTGACGGTATTCACCCTTGTCACCGGCATCGTGGGAGAGCTCGGACTCCTGCTCTTCGCGCACCACAGCGTTGCCGTTGGTATCGAAGATCTGCACATCGCGACGGGTCACTTCGGCCACATCACCCTCTTCCAGGAAGATGAAACGGCGGGTCACCGGCAGCAGCGCCATCTGGTCGGAGGCGATAAAGTTCTCGCCGATACCGCGGCCGATCACCAGCGGTGAACCGGAGCGGGCCACCACCACGCGGCTGTCGTCGCGGCTGTCCATCACCACGGTACCGTAGGCACCGCGCAGCTGCTTCACCGCAGTCTGCATGGCGGCCAGCAGGCTACCGGCGCTCTTCAGCTCGTGATGGACCAGATGGGCAATCACCTCGGTATCGGTGTCGGAGCTGAACACATAACCCAGCGCCTTCAACTCTTCCCGCAGCTCTTCGTGGTTCTCGATGATGCCGTTGTGTACCACCACGATATGCTCGGAGACGTGGGGGTGGGCATTGCGCTCGGAAGGCTCGCCGTGAGTGGCCCAGCGGGTATGGGCGATGCCGGTACCACCATGGACGGACTGCTCGTCGAGCGCCTTGGCCAGCTCGGCCACCTTGCCCAGACGGCGAACCCGCTGCAACGGCTGGTTGGCGCTGAACACGGCCACACCGGCTGAGTCATAACCGCGGTACTCCAGACGGCGCAGGCCCTCTACCAGAATTTCAGCCACATCACGTTGGGCAACAGCCCCGACGATGCCACACATACACTTCTCCTTGAGATGCAAATCGTAAAGTCAGTTGGATGGTTCAGAGCTCGATGTCAGCAAGTGACCGGGGCGCAGATAAGCGTCACCCCCTGGGCTTGAATCTGTTCTCTGGCCTCGCTGGCCAGCCCCTCGTCGGTCACCAGGGTATGGATGCTCGACCAGGGAAGTTCGAGATTGGGGATCTTGCGGCCGATCTTTTCCGATTCGACCATCACAATAACCTCCCGCGACACCTCGGCCATGACCCGCGACAGGCCCACCAGCTCGTTGAAGGTGGTGGTGCCACGCTCTGGGTCGATGCCGTCGGCACCGATAAATAGCTGGTCGAAGTCGTAGGATCGCAACACCTGTTCTGCCACCTGCCCCTGGAAGGATTCGGAGTGAGGGTCCCAAGTGCCACCGGTCATTAACAGGGTAGGCTCATTTTCCAGCTCGCGCAGGGCACCGGCCACATTGAGGGAGTTGGTCATCACGATAAGGCCGCGCTTGTTGCCCAGCATGGGGATCATGGCGCTGGTGGTGCTGCCACTGTCGATGATGACGCGGTTGTGATCACGCAGCCGCTCGGCCGCCGCACGGGCAATGGCTAACTTTCGGTTCGAAACTTGTTCAGGGTTGGCCTCGACCACCATCTCGCTCGGCAAGGGGACTGCACCACCGTAACGGCGCAGCAGCAGACCACCGGTCTCCAGTACGGCCAGATCTTTACGGATAGTCACTTCGGAGGTAGAAAAGTGTTTGGCGAGGGCGTCGACGCTCACTTCACCCTGCTCTTGTACCAGGGTCACTATGGTGTGTCGGCGTTGTTGAGTATTACGTTTGGTCATTTTTAAGTTTTGATTCGAAAGAACATCGAAATATTAGCCCCTTTTTCGGAAAAATAAAACAGCAAATAGGATCCGATTTGGTTCGATGCCAGAATGGGGTGCCAATTTGCGACGAGGATGCCATGCAAAAGAGAGTCATCTGGCTGGTGGAGGATGAGGCCAGCATCGCCGACACCCTGATTTACGCCCTGCAGACCGACGGGTTCGAGGTGGAGTGGTTCATGCTGGGCCAACAGTTGCTGACACGACTGGAACAGACGCGACCCGACTTCCTGATCCTCGATGTGGGGCTGCCCGACATCAGCGGCTTCGAACTCTGCAAGCAGGTGAGGGCGCTGACCGATATCCCCCTGATGTTCCTCACCGCCCGCAGCGAGGAGATAGACCGGCTGATCGGACTGGAGATCGGTGCCGACGACTATGTGGCCAAACCCTTCTCGCCACGGGAAGTGTGTGCCCGGGTGCGGGTCATCCTGCGCCGCAGCCAGCCCGTCGCCCCCCAGCCCAGCGCCCTGCTGGTACTGGATGAGGAGCGGGCCCGCATTCACTTTCGCGGCCAGCCGCTGGCCCTCACCCGCTACGAATATCTGCTGCTCAAGACCCTGATGCTGGCGCCGGGGCGGGTCTACTCCCGCCAGCAGCTGATGGATCTGGTGTGGCAGGATGCGGAGGAGAGTCTGGATCGCACCGTCGATACCCACATCAAGACCATCCGCGCCAAGCTGCGCGAACATGATCCAGAAGCCAACCTGATCCTCACCCATCGCGGGCTGGGCTACAGCCTGGAGCTGGCATGAGACTCGGACTGCAACTGCTGTGCGGCCTGCTGCTGATCTTCGCGCTGGCCGCCTGGTTCGTGCTGGAGATCTTCGTCGAGGAGATCAAACCCGGGGTGCGCAGCGCCACCGAGGATACTCTGGTAGACATGACCCAGCTGCTGGCACCGCTGGCGCTCGATGATCTGAAAGAGGGCAATATGATGAACGGGCGGTTGGCCAGCGCCTTCGCCCGCCTCAACCAGAATCCCATCAATGCGATGATCGACGGCCACCTCAAGCAGCAGGCGGAGTACCGCATCTATGTCACTGACCAGAAGGGTATGGTGATTTACGACTCCGACGGCACGGATCTGGGCAAGGATTATTCCCGATGGAACGATGTCTACCGCACCCTGCGCGGCCAATATGGCGCCCGCAGCACCCGCACCGATCCCGACGATGCCGCCAGCTCGACCATGTATGTGGCAGCGCCGCTGCGGGAGGGGGCCGAGATCATCGGCTCCCTCACCGTCGCCAAACCCAATCGCACCCTGATGCCCGCCATTGAGCGGGGGGAACAGGAGCTGCTGCGGGCAGGCGGCCAGATGCTGCTCATCTCGCTGCTGATCGGCAGCCTGCTGGTGTGGTGGCTCAACCGCGCCATCGGCAAGCTGGTGCACTACGCCGACTCGGTCAGCAAGGGGGAGGCGGCACCGCTGCCACGGCTGCACACCGTCGAACTGGATCGGCTCGGCCGCTCGCTGGAGACCATGCGCCACCAGCTCGATGGCAAAAGCTACATCGAAGCCTATGTGCACAGCCTGACCCACGAGCTGAAGAGCCCGCTGGCCGCCATTCGCGGGGCAGGGGAAATTTTGGCCGAAACGCCGCCCCCCGAAGTTGCCAAACGCTTTATCGGCAACATCAATCTGGAAACCGCCCGCATGCAGCAGCTGATCGAGCGAATGCTGCAACTGGCGCGGCTGGAGTCGGGGCAGGGGCTGGATCGCCAGTCGGTGGAACCGGCAAAACTGGGCAAGCGCACCCTCGACGCCCGCCAGATCATCGCCCAGCGCCGTCAGGTCGAGTTGGTGGCCGAGCTGGCCAGCGCGCCGAAACAGAAGTGGGATCCGCTGCTGGTGGAGCAGGCCATCGGCAACCTGCTGGATAACGCCATCGACTTCTCTCCCGCCTACGGGCAGGTCACCCTGAGCGGCAGCCAGCAGGAGGAGGGCTACTGTTTTCGGGTCACCGACAGCGGCCCCGGCATTCCCGACTACGCCCTGCCGCGCATCTTCGAGCGCTTCTACTCCCTGCCACGACCGGACAAGGGCAAGAGCAGTGGTCTGGGGCTCAGCTTCGCCCATGAGGTGGCCCACCAGCATGGCGGCCGTCTGACCCTGAGCAACCGGCCAGAGGGAGGCGCGCTGGCGGAACTCTGGCTGCCATTCACTTAGTCCCCCCGCAACTTCACATTCCCCACACAAAGCGGCATTAGACTGCCGCTTTCTCTCATCCATTTGCTCAAGGAAATGCTATGTCCCGCCTGCTTCTCTCCAGCCTGCTGGCTGCCGGTCTGCTCGCAGCCCTGCCTGCCTCCGCCGCCAGCGGCTGCTTTCTCTATGCTGACGGCAACGGCCAGACCCTCTCCAGCGAAGGGGACTGCTCCAGCCAGCTACCGCCCGCGTCCACCTTCAAGATCCCGCTGGCGCTGATGGGTTACGACAGCGGCTATCTGGTGGATGAAGAGCATCCGGCACTGCCCTACAAGCCGAACTACGATGGCTGGCTGCCCGCCTGGCGCGAAACCACTACCCCGCGCCGCTGGGAAACCTACTCGGTGGTCTGGTTTTCCCAGCAGCTCACCGAATGGCTGGGGATGGAGCGCTTCCAGCAATATGTCGACCGCTTCGACTACGGCAATCGGGATCTCTCCGGTAATCCGGGCAAACATGACGGCCTGACCCAGGCTTGGCTCAGCTCCAGCCTCGCCATCAGTCCGGAGGAGCAGGCCCGCTTCCTCGGCAAGATGCTGAGCGGCAAGCTTCCTGTCTCGGCGCAGACCCTGCAGTACACCGCCAATATCCTCAAGGTGAGCGAGATCGACGGCTGGCAGATCCACGGCAAAACCGGCATGGGCTACCCGAAGAAGCTGGATGGCAGCCTCAACCGCGATCAGCAGATCGGCTGGTTCGTCGGATGGGCCAGCAAACCGGGCAAGCAACTGATCTTCGTCCATACCGTGATGCAAAAGCCCGGCAAGCAGTTCGCCTCCCTCAAGGCGAAAGAAGAGGTGCTGGCCGCCCTGCCTGCACAACTTAAAAAGCAGTGATCTCGCTTCCCGCCAGATAAACCCCGATAACCACGGTCAGCCCACCAGCGACGGGCTGACCGCCATTCGTAAACGAGACAAAAATGAAATTATTTCTATTGCTGCTCTGGCTTCCGGCCAGCATGGCGCTGGCTGCCTGTGATCTCTCCGACCGCCTGACACGGCAGGGAGAAGTCATCCATGATCGGCTAAACCACCTCGAATGGCAGGCGTGCAGCCTGGGCAGCGAGTGGCAGAAAGGGAAAGGCTGCGTGGGCACACCGGCCCTGCTGACGCTGCTTGAAGCCAAAGATGAAGCGGCCCGCCTGGGCGAGGGGTGGCGACTCCCCACCATCGAGGAGCTCTTCACCCTGCTCGACGAAAATTGCCGGACGCCGATGACAGACCCGCGCTTCTTCTCCGATATCCATGACAACGGGGAAAATTCAGCCCCCTACTGGACCTCCAGCTCCATCGAGGAGATGCCGGAACTGATCTATTACATCGATTTTATGCACGGGCTCATCGACGGCCACACCGATCGTTTCGCGCAAGCCGCCCGGTTGGTGCGCTCCCGCCCCTGAAGAATCCCACGGCGCCTGATGACGCCGTTTTTCAACAGTTCACCGCCACTTCACACAGACCCATCACCACTTCACACCGGACTGACAGACTCACTCCATCAAACAAGGAGACGTGTCATGGTCAAACAGATATTCACCCACAAGATCTTTCTGCTGCTGTTGCTCAGCCTGCTGTTGATGGTGCCGGTGCAATCCATCATGGAGCTGAACCGGGAGCGTCAGGCTTACCGCAGTCAGGCCATTCACAGCATCATGGCCAGCAGCAGCGGCCCGCAACGACTGATGGGGCCCATTATCGTGCAGCCCTATACCCGTTCGGTGACGGTCGAGCAGGAGGGCAAGCGCTTCGTCCGTCAGGAGCAGATCTACCGCTACCTGCTGCCGGAGCAGTTGGATATCAAGGCCAACATGGAGGTCACCCCGCGCAAGCTGGGCATCTATCAGGCGCAGGTCTACCAGACCCGGCTCTCCCTCTCCGGCCGTTTGCCGACAGCCGCTCAACTACAAGAGAGCGCGCCGCTCGCCGGGGATGACGAGCTGGTGGCAGGTAAACCCTACCTGAGTCTGGTGCTCTCCGATGCCCGCGGCATCAACAGCGTGCCCGAGTTGCAGCTAGGCAAGCAGCGCACCCCCTTTGCTCCGGGTGCTCGCCTCGGCAGCACCCAGGCCGGGATCCATGCTCCTCTCGACAGCCTGCCGCAACAGGATGGCACCTTCCATCTGGAGCTCAATCTGCAGGGGATGAACGAGCTGGAAGTGGTGCCGCTCGGCCGGGAAAGCAAGCTGCAGCTGGCCGGCAACTGGCCCCACCCCAACTTTATCGGTGACTTCCTGCCGGCCAGTCGCAGCCTCAATCAGGAGGGGTTCAGCGCCAGCTGGCAGACCAGCTGGTTCGCCACCGATATGGAGAGCCGCTTCAATCGGGCGATGAACGGCGGGGAGGGTGTGTTGCCTACCTTCAGCGTCAGTCTGGTGCAACCGGTGGATCACTATCAGCTCAACGAGCGGGCGGCCAAGTATGCCCTGCTCTTCATCGGCCTTACCTTTATCAGCTTCTTCATGTTCGAGCTGCTCAAGGGGCTGCGGGTTCACCCGATCCAGTACGCGCTGGTGGGCATGGGGCTGGCCATCTTCTATCTGGTGCTACTGGCCCTGACCGAACACCTCGGCTTTGGCTGGGCCTATCTGGTGGCCTCGCTAGCCAGCGTGCTGCTCAACGGCTTCTACCTCAGTCATGTGCTGGGTGGCCCGAAGCAGGGGATCGGCTTTGCTGCGCTGCTCGGGCTGGTCTATGCCATTCTCTACAGCCTGCTGCAGGCCGAAGAGATAGCTCTGCTGCTCGGCGCCCTGCTGCTGTTCGCCACCCTGGCGCTGATCATGCTGCTGACCCGCAAGCTCGACTGGTATCAGGTGATGGACTACAGCGCACCCGCGACCACATGGGCGGCCCCCCAGTCATCGACCAGTGACACCAACCATCAGTCATAAGCCAAAAAAAACCGGCGCCATCAGGCGCCGGTTCTATTTTATTGATCGGGCATCACTTCTTCTTGACCGGACGAGCCCAGTTTTTGATGTGACGCTGGGGCACCCGGGTGATCACCAACTCGTTCTCGGCCACATCCTTGGTGATGGTAGAACCCGCCCCCAGAGTCGCCCCCTTGCCGATGCGCACTGGCGCCACCAGCTGGGTATCGGAACCGACAAACACATCATCCTCGATGATGGTCTGGAATTTGTTCACCCCGTCGTAGTTGCAGGTGATGGTACCGGCACCAATATTCACCTTTGCGCCCACCTCGGCATCCCCCAGATAGGTCAGATGACCACACTTGGAGCCAACCCCCAGACGGGCCTTCTTCATCTCGACGAAGTTGCCAACATGCGCATCCTGCTCGAGCACAGCCCCCGGGCGTAGACGGGCAAACGGGCCGACCGAACACTGATCTGCCACCTGAGCCCCTTCAACGATGGAGTAGGGCTTCACTTCAGTGTGATCGCCGATCACGCAATCCTTCAGCACGGCACCGGCACCGATACGAACATGGTTGCCGAGGGTTACCTTGCCTTCGATGATGACGTTGACATCGATCACCACCTCTTCACCGATCTCGAGGGTTCCGCGCAGATCGAAGCGGGCCGGGTCGATCAGGGTAGCACCGGCGATCATCAGCTTCTCGGCCTGCATCTGCTGGTAGCTGCGCTCAAGGGCAGCCAGCTGCACCCGGTTGTTGGCCCCTTCCACCTCGGCGGCACGCTCCGGATGGACCGCTGCGATCGGGCAGCCATCGCCGTGCGCCATGGCGATCACGTCGGTCAGGTAGAACTCACCCTGGGCATTCTTGTTGTCCAAGCGGGAGAGCCAGCTGCGCAACTGACCGCCGTTGGCCACCAGCACGCCGGTGTTCACTTCGCGGATGGTCAGTTGCTCGGCGTTGGCATCTTTCTGTTCGACGATGCCGACCACCTGACCGTTTTCACGGACGATGCGGCCATAGCCGGTGGGGTTGTCCAGCACCACAGTCAGCAGCGCCATGCCATCGCTTGCCTTGGCAGCCAGCAGTCGTTGCAGGGTCTCTGGCTGGATCAGCGGGGTATCGCCGTAGAGCACCAGCACATCGTCTTCATCCTTCCAAAACGGGATGGCCTGGGCGACGGCGTGACCGGTCCCCAGCTGTTGCGCCTGCAGCACCCAGTTGACATCGGCCGCCACGATCCGCTCTTTCAGCAGTTCGGCACCGTGCCCATAGACCAGATGCAGCTGCTCGGCACCGACCTGACGTGCAGTATCGATCACATGGGAAACCATGGGTTTGTTGGCTACCGGGTGGAGTACCTTGGGCAGGGAAGAGCGCATGCGGGTACCTTTACCCGCCGCCAAGATCACGACGTTGAGGGACATAAATTGGCCTTTGGAACATGAGAAATACTCGGCGGAGTCTATCCAACGGGTAAAAAAAAAGCGACCCGAAGGTCGCTTTTTACATCACCGTTATTAGCGGTAATTCTTTTTGACGATATCGATGACTCGCAGTTGAGCCATCGCCTTGGCCAGCTCGGTGGCGGCCTGGGCGTAGTCGATATCACCATGGGAGCTGTGGATCCGCTCTTCGGCTGCGCGCTTGGCTTCCTGGGCTTTCGCCTCATCCAAGTCGTCAGCACGAATCGCAGTGTCCGCCAGCACGGTCACGGATTCAGGTTGTACTTCCAGCATACCGCCGGAGATGTACAGCACCTCTTCAGTTCCGTTCTGCTTCACCAAGCGGACCAGGCCCGGCTTGATGGCAGTCAGCAACGGAGCATGACCGTGGCGGAGACCCAACTCACCTTCGGAGCCTGATACCTGAGCGGATTGCACGCGACCGGAAAACAGTTTTCCTTCGGCGCTCACCACGTCCAGGTGAAAGGAGATCATCTCTGCCATGGGCCCTCCTGTCGAGGCTTACAGTTTCTTGGATTTCTCGACGACTTCGTCGATACCGCCAACCATGTAGAACGCCTGCTCGGGCAGATCGTCATACTCGCCTTTCAGGATGCCCTGGAAACCACGGATGGTCTCTTTCAGCGGCACGTATTTACCCGGAGAACCGGTAAACACTTCTGCTACGAAGAACGGCTGGGACAGGAAACGCTCGATCTTACGGGCACGGGCTACGGTCAGTTTGTCTTCTTCTGACAGTTCATCCATACCCAGGATGGCGATGATGTCCTTCAGCTCTTTGTAGCGCTGCAGTACGGTTTGAACGCCACGAGCGGTCTCGTAGTGCTCTTTGCCAACCACCAGCGGATCCAGCTGACGAGAGGTAGAGTCCAGCGGGTCAACGGCCGGGTAGATACCCAGTGCCGCGATTTGACGGGACAGTACGACGGTCGCATCCAGGTGGGCGAAGGTGGTCGCCGGAGACGGGTCAGTCAAGTCATCCGCAGGCACGTAAACGGCCTGTACGGAGGTGATGGAACCGGTCTTGGTGGAGGTGATACGTTCTTGCAGAACACCCATCTCCTCGGCCAGGGTCGGCTGGTAACCTACTGCGGAAGGCATACGGCCCAGCAGTGCGGATACTTCGGTACCGGCCAGGGTGTAACGGTAGATGTTGTCCACGAAGAACAGCACGTCACGACCTTCGTCACGGAACTTCTCGGCCATGGTCAGGCCGGTCAGCGCAACGCGCAGACGGTTTCCGGGCGGCTCGTTCATCTGACCGTAAACCAGAGATACTTTGTCCAGTACGTTGGACTCCATCATCTCGTGGTAGAAGTCGTTACCCTCACGGGTACGCTCACCAACACCGGCGAACACAGAGTAACCACTGTGCTCGATCGCGATGTTACGGATCAGCTCCATCATGTTTACGGTTTTGCCTACACCGGCACCACCGAACAGACCAACTTTACCACCCTTGGCGAACGGGCATACCAGGTCGATAACCTTGATGCCTGTTTCCAGCAGATCGTTGCTGTTGGACTGATCTTCGTAGCTGGGGGCAGCGCGGTGGATAGACCAGCACTCTTCTTCACCGATCGGACCTTTTTCGTCGATTGGCTCGCCCAGTACGTTCATGATCCGACCCAGAGTCGCAGTACCGACCGGAACCTGGATGGATTTACCGCTATTCACTACTTCCAACCCACGACGCAGACCGTCGGAGGAGCCCATGGTGATGCAACGAACGACGCCGCCACCGATCTGTTGCTGAACTTCCAGCACCAGACCCTGGCCTTGACCTTCGCTAACGACCTTCAGTGCATCGTACACCTGGGGCACGGCATTCTGCGGGAACTCGATGTCCACCACAGCGCCGATGATTTGGACGATGAAACCGTTACTCATGTCAAATCCTCTAAACCTTTGATAACCCTTGCCTTACACCGCAGCAGCACCGGATACGATCTCTGTCAGCTCCTGGGTAATACTGGCCTGACGGGCCTTGTTGTATACCAGTTGCAGATCGTTAATCAGGTTACCGGCGTTGTCAGTCGCGGCTTGCATGGCAACCATTCGGGCTGCCTGTTCACTTGCCAAGTTTTCCACTACACCCTGGTAAACCTGAGATTCGACGTAGCGAACCAGCAGGGTATCCAGCAGCTTCTTGGGATCCGGCTCATAGAGGTAATCCCAGTGGTGTTTCTTGGCGAGCTTGCTGTCTTCAGTTACGGGCAAAGGCAGCAGTTGATCGACCCGTGGTTGCTGCACCATGGTGTTGACGAACTTGTTGTACACCAGATACAGCTTGTCAATCTCACCGTTGTCGTAAGCCTTCAGCATGACCTTGACTGAACCAATCAGGTCATTGACGCTCGGACTATCGCCCAGTCCTGCGACATGAGCTTTAACCTTGGCGCCGTGCCGTTCAAAGAAGTTGGAGGCCTTGTTACCGATCAGTGCCAGGTCAACCTTGGCACCTTTCGCGCTCCATTGCTTCATATCATTGAGGGCAGCCTTGAACAGGTTGATGTTCAGACCACCACACAGGCCACGGTCGGTGGAGACGACGATGTAACCCACTCGCTTGACCTCACGTTCGATGAGGTAGGGGTGCTTGTATTCCAGGTTCCCCTGAGCGATATGGCCGATCACCTTGCGCATGGTTTCAGCGTACGGACGGCTGGCAGACATGCGTTCCTGCGCACGGCGCATTTTGCTTGCTGCCACCATTTCCATAGCGCCGGTGATCTTCTGAGTGTTTTTCACACTCCCGATCTTGTTACGTATCTCTTTTGCGCCGGCCATCTCTTACTCTCCATCAAGTGGCAGCTCACGCTGCCACACACGCTTACCAGGTCTGGGTTGCTTTGAAGCTATCCAGCAACGCAGTCAGCTTGCCAACGATCGCGTCGTTGTAGTCGGCTTTGGCATTGATTTCAGCCATCAGCTCGGCATGCTGGGTATTGGCGTAAGAGAGCAGAGCGGCTTCGAAGTCGACGATTTTGTTCAGCTCGACATCGGAGAGATAGCCTTTCTCGGCGGCGAACAGCACCAGAGACTGGTGAGCCACGCTCAGCGGAGAGTACTGCTTCTGCTTCATCAGCTCGGTCACTTTCACACCGTGATCCAGCTGCTTGCGAGTCGCCTCGTCCAGATCGGAAGAGAACTGGGCGAATGCCGCCAGTTCGCGATACTGGGCCAGCGCGGTACGGATACCACCGGACAGCTTCTTGACGATCTTGGTCTGAGCAGCGCCACCTACACGGGATACGGAGATACCCGGGTCAACCGCCGGACGAATACCGGAGTTGAACAGCTGTGAAGTCAGGAAGATCTGACCATCGGTGATGGAGATCACGTTGGTCGGAACGAACGCAGATACGTCACCCGCCTGGGTTTCGATGATTGGCAGTGCGGTCAAAGAACCGGTTTTGCCTTTCACTTCACCCTTGGTGAACTTCTCTACGTACTCGGCGTTAACGCGAGCAGCACGCTCCAGCAGACGGGAGTGCAGATAGAAAACGTCACCCGGGTAAGCTTCACGTCCTGGCGGACGGCGCAGCAGCAGGGAGATCTGACGATAAGCTACGGCCTGCTTGGACAGGTCATCATAGATGATCAGCGCGTCTTCACCGCGGTCACGGAAGTACTCACCCATGGAGCAACCGGCATAGGGAGCCAGGTACTGCAGAGCAGCCGCTTCGGAGGCAGAGGCAACCACCACGATGGTGTTGGCCAGGGCACCGTGCTCTTCCAGCTTGCGCACCACGTTGGCGATGGTGGAGGCCTTCTGGCCAATCGCAACGTAGACACACTTAATGCCGGAATCTTTCTGGTTGATGATTGTGTCGATCGCGATGGCGGTCTTACCAACCTGACGGTCACCGATGATCAGCTCACGCTGGCCACGACCGATTGGGATCATGGCATCGATGGCTTTCAGACCGGTCTGGACCGGCTGGTCAACAGACTTACGCTCGATAACGCCCGGTGCGATCACTTCGATCGGCGAGAAGCCGTCGTTGTCGATCGGACCTTTACCGTCGATCGGCTGACCCAGGGTGTTCAACACCCGGCCCAACAGACCACGACCTACCGGCACTTCCAGAATACGGCCAGTACCTTTTACTTTCATTCCTTCTGACAGACCGTCATAGGAACCCATAATCACCGCACCGACGGAGTCACGCTCCAGGTTCAATGCCAGAGCGTAGCGGTTGCCCGGCAGCTCGATCATCTCACCCTGCATGGCATCAGCCAGGCCGTGAATACGAATGATACCGTCGCTCACAGAGACGATAGTACCTTCGTTACGCGCTTCGCTCTTTACATCAAACTGCGCAATGCGCTGCTTGATCAGCTCGGCGATTTCAGTGGAATTCAGTTGCATGCTCTAATACCCCAATCAAGATTGCAGCGCGTCAGCCATGCGATCCAGCTTACCGCGGACTGTGCCGTCGATTACCAGATCACCGGCCTTGATGAGCACCCCGGCCATCAAGGACGCATCAATGCTGCAATTCAGCTTCACTTTGCGCGCGAGACGTTGTTCCAGAGAAGCCTGAATATTGGCTTTCTGCTGGTCGGTCAGTTCGATCGCCGAAATCACGTCAGCCTGAACCTCTTTATCCAGTTCAGCTTTAAACGCTACAAATTCAGCAACGACCGCCGGCAGCACACCCAAGCGACCATTCTCGGCCATCACCCGGATCAGGTTCTGGCCATGCACGTCGAGTTGCTCACCGCAGACACCGACAAACAACGTTGCCAGCTCTTCGGCGGCCACAGAGCCGTTTACCAAGTTGTGCATGGTCTCGTTTTCCACTACTTGCGCAGCAAAACCGAGCATACCCAGCCACTGGTCAACCGCCTTGTGCTCAACGGCAAACTCGAAAGCAGCCTTGGCGTAGGGGCGAGCGATTGTAGTCAGTTCAGACATAGCCCCGTTCCCGTTACAGTTCTGCTACCAGTTTGTCGACGATGTCGCTGTTGGCAGCCTGGTCGATTTGACGCGCCAGGATCTTCTCTGCACCAGCAATGGCAAGAGCAGCAACCTGCTTACGCAGTTCTTCTTTGGCACGATGACGTTCAGCTTCGATCTCGGCACGGCCCTGAGCCAGGATTTTTTCCCGCTCAGACTGGGCACCAGCGGCAGCTTCATCAATGATCTGGGCTTTACGTTTGTTAGCCTGCTCAATGATTTCAGCAGCCTGCAGCTTGGCTTCTTTCAGCTGATCGGTGGCGTTGGCCTTGGCCAAATCCAGATCTTTCTTGGCACGTTCGGCAGAAGAGAGACCGTCAGCAATAGCTTTCTGACGGGCTTCGATGGCTGCAATCAGCGGCGGCCATACGTACTTCATGCAAAACACTACGAAGAAGAAAAAAGCAATTGCTTGGCCGAGGAGGGTGGCATTGATATTCACAGCCGATGTCCTCTTAAGTTAGTTAATGGGTTATGCCTGGAGAGTCGTAACGACTTAGCCAGCAACCGCAAACATCACGTACAGACCCAGACCAACGGCGATCATCGGGATCGCATCCACCAGACCCATTACGATGAAGAACTGGGTACGCAGAACAGGGATCAGATCCGGTTGACGAGCAGCACCTTCCAGGAACTTGCCACCCAGGATACCGATACCGATGGAAGCGCCGATAGCAGCCAGACCCATCATCATTGCAGCAGCGATGTACAGCAGGTCCATGTTCAAGTTTTCCATGAGGATCTCCAGTTATTTAGATGTAATTGATTGTATAAAAAGGATTATTTGAGTTGCATCAACCATGGTCTTCCTGCGCCATCGACAGATAGACGATGGTCAGAACCATGAAAATGAATGCCTGCAAAGTGATGATCAGGATGTGGAAAATTGCCCAAGGCACGGACAGGATCCACTGTGACCACCAGGGTAACAAACCAGCAATCAGGATAAAGATCAGTTCGCCAGCATACATGTTGCCGAACAGTCGAAGACCCAGAGAAACAGGTTTGGAAATCAGCGTAACAGTTTCCAGGATGAGGTTAACCGGGATGGCCGCCGGGTGGTTGAAAGGCTGAAGCGTCAGCTCCTTCACAAACCCGCCGATACCCTTGACCTTGATGCTGTAATACAGGATCAAGAAGAACACGCCCAAAGCCATGGACATGGTGATGTTAACGTCAGCAGAGGGAACCACACGCAGATAGGGAATACCCATCAATTGTGCAGCGTGAGGGATAAAGTCAACGGGGATCAGATCCATGAAGTTCATCAGGAAGATCCACACAAACACCGTCAGCCCCAAAGGTGCGATGACCTTGTTGCGACCGTGAAAGATGTCTTTGACGTTACCATTCACAAACTCGACCAGCATCTCCACAAAGCACTGCAGCTTACCCGGCACCCCGCTGGTAGCGTTAACGGCTACTTTGCGGAACAGCAGGATAAACAGGGCGCCTAGCACGACGGAAAATACCATTGAGTCGATATTGACCGTCCAGAACCCGGACCCGACTTGAAGGTGGGTCAGGTGGTGGGAGATATATCCCTGAGGAGTCAGGACTTCTCCGGTTGCAGACATGAGTTTTCCTAATAGTGGTTGTTAAGCGTGAATGAAACCATCCACTGTACAACGAGGGCGAGGATATAAGTGGCGAAAAACGAGACGGTAACGACCTCGACTCCCGCACCAAACATCAGGGCGAATAGACCTGTTGTAGAAATGAGCTTAATCCCTGCCCCACCATAAAAGTCCCGCAAAACCAGGCCCACACTCTCGGTTGTCACCTTGCGGCGCAGCACCCAGACAGTAAACAAGGCTTGAGGAACCCAGTACATCCCCCCTCCGTAGAGGGCGGAATAACCGGCGCTGGCACCAGTCAGGTAAAACCAGACGGCACTCATCGCCAGGATCAGGATGAGCTGACAAACGAGCATAACCAAGGCCAGTGTCAAACCTTCCAAGGCTATTTTCTGCTTCACCAACCTACCCCTGAACATTACAGAACTGTAAAAAATCGGGATCCGAAGACCCCATGTTAACAGCTCTTAAAGCCGGTCAAATTATACCCTTGAGGGCAGCTATTGCAATATGACAAAAATCCTTAATTTTTGCGGCTTTCCGCGGCAAATCAGGGTTATGGTCATATCAAAAGGAATGGATGTTTTATTACTACAAAAAGCGTAAAAATCACGATTCCGACACGCCAAAATAGCCCAATATACGGTCCAAATCGGACAAATTCTCGTAACTTATTACTAACTTCCCGCTATCCCGCTTGCCAGGCTGAAGTTGCACCTGATTGCCAATTTTTTCTGCCAGTTGGCGCTCCAGGTAGCCGATCTGCGGATCACGGGCCGGTTCGACCATGGCTTTTGCCGGTTCGAGCGCTTTTTGCACCAGCTTCTCGGTATCGCGCACGGTCAGCCCTTTCTGGGCAACCAGCTTGGCCAGTTCGGACTGGGCCTGGCCACTCAGGGCCAGCAGGGCACGGGCATGGCCCATGTCGAGGTCGCCATGCTCGACGAAACGCTTCACGTCGTCGTTGAGCTGGTTGAGACGCAACAGGTTGGTCACCGTGGTGCGGGACTTGCCCACCGCCTCGGCCACCTGCTGGTGGGTGAGTTCGAATTCGGTCAGCAGTCTTTGTAAAGCGACCGCCTCTTCGATGGCATTGAGGTCTTCCCGCTGAATATTCTCAATCAGCGCGATGGCGACGGCAGCCTCGTCGGGTACATCCTTGACGATGCAGGGCACCACCTCGAGCCGCGCCAGCTGGGACGCGCGCCAGCGCCGCTCACCGGCAATGATTTCGAAGGATTGTTCGCCGAGAGGGCGTACCACGATGGGCTGGATCACCCCCTGAGCGCGGATGGAGTTGGCAAGCTCTTCCAGTGCATCCTGGGACATGTCCTTGCGGGGCTGGTACTTGCCGGACTGCAACCACTCCACCGGCAGCTTGCGCAGCTCGCCCTGATTGGTGGGGGCCATGGCCTCTTCAGTACGTTGATCGCTCATCACCTGTTTCTGGCGGGCAGCCGTGCTGGTACTGAGCAGGGCATCCAGCCCCTTGCCCAGCCCACGTTTTTTCGGAGTCATATGCTCTCTCGGTCTGCGATGGTCGCCTGACGTTCCTGCTCCTGGCGGCGCAGGATCTCGCCAGCCAGTGCCAGGTAGGCCTTGGCGCCCACCGATGATTTGTCATAGTGCATGGCCGGGGCACCGAAACTCGGGGCCTCCGCCAGTCTAACGTTGCGGGGAATGATGGTGCGGTAGACTTTGTCGCCAAAGTGCTGTTTTAGCTGATCGGACACATCATTGGCCAGCCGGTTGCGGTGATCGAACATGGTGCGCAGCACCCCTTCGATCTTGAGCTCCGGATTGACCACGGCGGCCAGCTTGCTGATGGTGTCGACCAGGGCGGTGAGCCCCTCCAGCGCGTAATATTCGCACTGCATGGGCACCAGCACGGAGTCGGCGGCGGCCATGGCGTTCACGGTCAGCATGTTGAGAGAGGGCGGGCAGTCGATGAAGACGTAGTCGTATTTGTCCCGCACCGAGGCCAGCGCATTGCGCAGGCGGATTTCGCGGGCGAAAAATTCCATCAGACGAATTTCGGCCGCGGTCACGTCGGCGTTGGCGGCAATCAGGTGATAGCCCCCGGTGGTTTCGGGGATGATCACTTCGCTGATGGGGGCATCCTCGATCAGCAGCTCATAGGCTGTGCGCTCGACGTCATACTTGTCGACACCGCTGCCCATGGTGGCATTGCCCTGCGGATCCAGATCGATCACCAGCACCTTGCGCCGGGTGGCAGCCATGGAGGCGGCCAGATTCACACAGGTGGTGGTTTTACCCACTCCACCCTTCTGGTTGGCTATGGCGATGACTTTTCCCACACGATCCCCTAAATGAAACTGCGACCCTATTCGGGCTGGATATGTTTGAATTCCAGCAGATGACGTTCGCCTTCCAGCTCCGGCACCCGCAACTCATGACAGGCTACCAGACGGATATTGGCAGGCAACTGGGCCAGCTCCTGCTCGGGATATTGTCCCTTGAGCGCCAGGAAGCAACCCTGTTCTGACGGCAGGTGGTGACACCAGCTCAGCATGTCCTCCAGCGAGGCAAATGCCCGACTCAGTACACCATCAAATCCCACCTCGGGTTGATACTCTTCAACCCGGGATTTGACCGGCGTCACATTGGTCAGACCCAGCTCCTGGATTACCTGACGGATGAAGTTGATCCGCTTGCCCAGACTGTCGAGCAGGACGAACTGCTTGTCCGGATTGATGATCGCCAGCGGCAATCCCGGCAGGCCGGGACCGGTCCCCACGTCGATGAAGCGCTCACCGTGCAAGTGGGGGCTTACCACCAGGCTATCGAGGATATGCTTGACCAGCATGGCATCCGGATCTCGCACCGAGGTGAGATTGTAAGCCTTGTTCCACTTGTGCAGCAACTCGACCAACTTCACCAGTTGGCTCTTTTGGGTATCGGTGATAACAATTTCGGCCTGCTTGAGCAGGCCGTTCAATCTTTCCAGCATGGGATTCCTCAGGCGGTTTTACGCAGCAGGCCGTGTTTTTTCAGGTGAACCAGCAGGATGGAGATGGCCGCCGGGGTGATGCCGGAGATGCGGGAAGCCTGACCAATGGTCTGCGGCTTGGCATCGTTCAGCTTGGCTTTCACCTCGTTGGAGAGGCCGTTCACCTCGCGATAATCCAGATCCAGCGGCAGCAGGGTGTTTTCGTTGCGCAGCTGCTTTTCCACTTCATCGTGCTGACGCTCGATGTAACCGGCGTACTTGATCTGGATCTCAACCTGTTCGGCCGCGGCAGGATCGGTCACGGAAGGACCGACACCTTCGATGGCCATCAGCGCATCATAGGTCACCTCGGGGCGACGCAGCAGCTCTTCCAGACTCTGTTCGCGGGTCAGCGGGGTGTTGACCAGGGCGTTGACCGCTTCCAGTGACGGATGTTGCGGGTGGATCCAGGTTGAACGCATGCGCTGACGCTCCAGCTCGACCTGTTCCATCTTGGCGTTGAATTTGCTCCAGCGCTCGTCATCCACCAGACCCAGCTCACGACCGATGGCGGTCAGGCGGATATCGGCGTTGTCTTCACGCAGCAGCAGGCGATATTCGGCACGGCTGGTGAACATGCGGTAAGGCTCGCGGGTCCCCAGGGTGGAGAGATCGTCCATCATCACTCCCATGTAGGCCTGATCCCGACGCGGGTTCCAGGGATCCTTGTCCTGGGCACGCAGGGCCGCGTTCAGGCCGGCCATCAGGCCTTGTGCCGCAGCCTCTTCGTAACCGGTCGTGCCGTTGATCTGGCCGGCGAAGAACAGGTTTGGAATGCACTTGCTCTCCATGTTGGCCTTGAGATCCCGCGGATCGAAGAAATCATATTCGATGGCATAGCCGGGGCGGGTGATGTGGGCGTTCTCGAAGCCGCGCACGGAACGGACAATCTGCACCTGCACGTCAAACGGCAGGCTGGTAGAGATCCCGTTCGGATAGAGTTCGTGGGTGGTCAGGCCTTCCGGCTCGACGAAGATCTGGTGCGCCGTCTTGTCGGCGAAACGGGTGATCTTGTCTTCGATCGACGGGCAGTAGCGCGGGCCGATCCCCTCGATCACCCCGGCGTACATGGGGCTGCGATCCAGGTTATTGCGGATCACTTCGTGGGTACGCTCGTTGGTGTGGGTGACGTAGCAGGGCACCTGACGGGGATGCTGGCTGGCATTGCCGATAAACGAGAAGACGGGGCGCGGATCGTCACCGTGCTGCTCCTGCATGACGGAGAAATCGACGCTGCGGGCATCAATGCGCGGCGGGGTGCCCGTCTTGAGACGATCGATACGCAGCGGCAATTCACGCAGGCGCTGGGCCAAGGCGATCGAGGGAGGATCCCCGGCACGGCCGCCCTTGTAGTTTTCCATCCCGATGTGGATCAAACCGTTCAGGAAGGTACCGACCGTCAGCACCACTGTCTTGCCGCTGATGCGGATCCCGCTCTGGGTGACCACACCGGCAACACGATCCCCGTCCATGATCAGATCGTCACAGGCCTGCTGGAAGATCTTCAGGTTCGGGTAGTTCTCCAGCATCTGGCGAACGACGGCCTTGTAGAGCAGGCGATCCGCTTGGGCACGAGTGGCTCGCACTGCCGGGCCCTTGGAGGAGTTGAGGGTGCGGAACTGGATCCCGCCAAGATCAATGGCACGCGCCATGATCCCGCCGAGTGCGTCAACTTCCCTGACCAGGTGTCCCTTGCCGATCCCGCCGATCGCCGGATTACAGGACATGTGTCCCAGCGTATCGATATTGTGGGTCAGCAACAGGGTGTTCATGCCCATACGGGCTGCCGCTGTTGCTGCTTCGGTTCCGGCATGACCGCCACCGACGACGATCACATCAAATTGTTCATGGTATTGCATTGGGATCACCTTGATCTGCACGCCTGAAGATCTTTATTTGCCTGGGCTAAAGGGCGGAACATTCTATCTGTTTCGCGTCCTGAGGGGAACGTCTACTTAACGTTCAGTATGAAGGGAGGATCCACTAATTAGATCTTAAGGATCTTTAGATCGATCTTTTACTGGATCTCTTATTAGGATCCGCCCTTTCTGTTGATAAGCACTTTTTGATCATAAAGATCATTAATTTAAGGGCGATCCTAGCTTGTGGAAAAGCTTGGATCCTAGCCCGGTGAGCGAGGGGATAACCAGGACTTTTATACACAGAGGTCTGTCGGTATGGATCTAATACATGGATAACTATAGGTTTTGCAGAGCTTTACACCGTAGTTATGCACATTACCCCTGGGCGTTGTGGGTAACCTTGTAGAACAACTCCCCCGGATCAATCTGTTAATAACATGGTGGATAGTCGATCTGGGGATAAGTGGGGAGATCAAGCTTTTTTTCAGGATCTCCCGCACGCTGATCAGGCGATCATCGTCATCCAGTCGCGGATCCACACTTCTGCGGCATCTTCGGGGATCTCGTGTTGGGTCACATCTATGTCGAGCCGCTCGCCGATCCGGCTGGCACCGCACTCGGCCAGCAGGCGATCCAGCGTCTTGCCACCCTGGCAAAAGGTGTCATAACTGCTGTCGCCAAGGGCGATCACGCCATATTTCAATGAATTAAGATCCGGATGCTGCTCGGCAAGATCCTTGGCGAAGGGTTGCAGGTTGTCGGGCACATCACCGGCACCGTGGGTCGAGGTGACCACCAGCAGGATGGATCCCGCATCATCCAGCACCTTTGCCAGCTTGGCCGGGTTGTGGATCCGGGTCTGGTGGCCAGCCTGTTCCAGCAGGTTGGCGACGTGGTCTGCGACATATTCGGCGGCGCCCAGCATGGAGCCGACGACGAGATTGAGTTTGGCCATGGAATGGATCCTGATTTCAGACAAAGAAACGGAAAGCCGGATTCTACCGCCAAAGGGTGTGGATAAATATGGATAAAGCTTGGGGATAATGGATCCAGTCAGATAATGCAGCCGGATCCATCCCGTCGATCTTTTTTCTGCTTCTTTATATCCCTCTTCATTTTCTTCTCCGCTCATGGTTCTCCTGATGACTCCCATCCCCTGCGAGATCCTGCCAACGATGCAGCTAGATAACAATGTAGATGCAAATGATTAGCAATTATTGAATCGATTCGATCACGGCTCCTGTAGTAGGATTGCGCTGCTTTATTCGCCCATGGAACAGGGTGATGTCGTGACAAACGACCACAAATAACAATTAAAACAACATAACTCATTGATAAACGAGACTTTAATATGATTGCGCAAAAATACACTACAGGACCCGGCAAGAAGGGCGCCTTCGGCGTGCTTTCGCTCTCCGGTTTGCTCGTCTCCCTGCCGCTGATGGCCGAACAAACCACCGCTGAGCTGCCCAAAGCCAGCGAAACCATGGTGGTGACCGGTACGGCCATGAAGGTGGAAGTGCCGATGGCCGAGACCCCTCGCGCCGTTTCCGTAGTTAATCGCGAGGAGCTGGATCAGCACGCCGTGTTGCAGCTGGATGAGGCGCTTCGCTATCGTTCCGGCGTATTGACCGGCCTCTATGGTTCCGACAACAACACCGACTGGTTCAAGGTGCGTGGCTTCGATGCTGCTTCCTATCTCGATGGAAGCATCCTGTTTGGCTCTGGTTACTATCTTTGGACGCCGGAACCGTTCGGCCTGGATAGTCTGGAAGTGCTGAAGGGGCCCGCTTCAATGCTCTATGGCGTAGCGCCTCCGGGCGGGGTGATCAATGCCATTAGCAAGCGACCGACCACCACGCCGCAAGGGCTGGTGGATCTGCAGCTTGGCAGCCGGGATCATCGTCAGGTCGGGGTGGATGTCTCTGACGCGCTCTCCGACAGCAGCCGCTACCGGATGGTGGCTCTCTATAAAGAGCGTGATGGGGTGCTTACCGGCACCTACAACGATCGGGTTTATCTGGCGCCGAGCGTCACCTTCGATCTTTCGGATCGTACCAGCCTGACCCTGCTGGCCAGTTTCCTGCACGACGAAGGGGTCCCGACCAACGGCTTCTTCCCGGTCTATGGCACTCTGAATACGTCAGGTGGCCAGATTGATCCCTCCACCAACCTGAGTCAGCCGGATTACGATCGCAACCGCAACACCCAGATCTCCACCGGTTACGAGCTGGCCCACCAGCTCAACCAGAGCTGGGAGTTCAAGCAGAACGTGCGCTTCAACTACAACGATCTGCTGCTGCGGCAGACTTATATCTTCCCGACCTATGAAGGCACGACCGCCTACCGCGGTCTGGTTTACCGCGATGGCAATACCAAGAGTGCCACCATGGATAACCAGATGGTGGGCTACTGGAACACCGACAGCACCGAGCAGACCCTGTTGCTGGGGGTGGATCTGCAGCGTCACGTCAATGAAGGGGTCGAGGCCGACAATTACGCCATGGGCTCCATCAATACCATGAACCCGGATTACAGCGGTTTCCCCGGTTTTGACGAGTCAACGGCCACTTACCAAAAAACAACCATGGCTCAAGAGGGGATCTATGCCCAGCATCAGATCCGTTGGGACGATCGCTGGTTGCTGACAGGAGGTGGTCGCTTTGACTATGTCGAGACCCATAACATCAGCAAAACATATGATAGAGATGAAAAGCAGTACGATCATGCGCTATCCCTTTCCGGCAGCTTGATGTATCTGGCCGACAACGGCATCTCGCCATATCTTGCTTATTCTGAGTCGTTCTTGATGTTGCCCGGGATCGATCCGAATACCAAAACTTCATATAAATCCCGTGAGGGAAAATTGTATGAAGCAGGCGTCAAATATGCGCCTGCCTTCCTCGACGGTTACATCAATCTGGCGCTGTTCGATCTGGAGCAAAGTAACGCTCTGGTTTCCAGTGGCTCAGGCCAGCAGACCCAAGCTGGCGAGATGACCTCTCAGGGGATTGAGCTGGAAGGGAGCGTGCAGGTGACCGATGCGCTGCGTCTGACCGCTGCTTATACCTACACAGATGCCAAAACCAACGACACCGGCAGTGGCGATCGCCGTGCCAGCCTGATCCCGCGCCACCAGGCCTCCTTCTGGGGTAACTACAAGGTGCAGCAAGGGGTGGCTTCGGGTCTGGAGCTGGGTACCGGTGTGCGTTATATCGGTTCCAGCGTGGGTATTGGCGCCGTGAATGCGGACTATACCCCCATCTACGGCTCTGCCGAGGTGCCAGCCCATACCGTCTGGGATGCGCTGATCGGGTATGACTTTGCCAAGAACTGGCGCGCCCAGCTCAACGTCAACAACCTGCTGGGTGAAACCTACGTGGCCAGTTGTGACTATTACTGCTACTACGGCGAGCCGCGCAGCGTAGTGGGCAGCATCAACTACCGCTGGTAATCGAAGTCGGGCGGGAACCGGATTTCCGCCCTTCTTTTCACCTGCAGTTGTTCTGATCTCTCTGGAATACCGGTCCGTTATGGAACTCTTGTCTCTGGTTTATCGCCAATATCGTTGGCCCTTTATCGCCATCACCCTGCTCAGTCTGCTCAGTGCCGTCAGCGGGATTGGCGTCATTGCTTTTATCAATCAGTCTCTTATCGAATCTATAGGTGATCCGCTGCCGATCCTCGGTCAGCTGGTCGGCCTGATTGTGTTGCTGCTGGTGATCACGCTCGGATCTCAGCTGGCCCTGACCACTCTCGGTCACCATTTTGTCTACCGGTTGCGCGGCCGTCTGCTCAAGCAACTGCTGGATACCGATGTCGCCCGCATCCGCCAGATTGGTCAGGGGCCGCTGCTGGCCTCCCTCTCCAGCGACATCGGCCAGATAACCATCGCCTTCGTGCGCCTGCCTGAGCTGGTGCAGGGGCTGGTGCTCACGCTGGGTTCTGCCCTTTACCTTGGCTGGCTTTCTCCGGCCCTGCTCGGGGTGACCACGCTCTGGGTCACCGTCACCATGGTGGTGGGCTGGCTGCTGGTGAACCGTGTTTATTGCCATCTCTCCCACATGCGTCAGGCCGAAGATCGGCTCTATCAGAACTATCAGGCCATCATCGCCGGCAGCAAGGAGCTGGCGCTCAACCGCGAGCGGGCTCACTTCGTTTACCACCAGCTCTATGAGCAGAATGCCCGTGACTACCGCCAGCAGATCATCCGCGCCGACACCTATCACCTGAGCGCGGTGAACTGGTCGAATATCATGATGCTGGGGGCCATCGGTCTGGTCTTCTTTCTGGCCAACGGCCTTGGCTGGGCCAACACCAATGTGGCCGCCACCTTCGCCCTGACCCTGCTGTTCCTGCGCACCCCGCTGTTGCAGGGGATTGGCGCCCTGCCGACTCTGCTTGCCGCTCAGGTGGCGTTCGACAAGATCGCCGCCCTCAATCTGGCCGAGGTGGGTGCGGATTTCCCGCTGCCGCCCGCCATCCGCCCCTGGCAGCGTATCGAGCTGGAGCAGGTGAGCTTTCACTATCAGGGGGAGGGCGGCTTTGCCGTTGGCCCCATCGATCTGGTCATCGAAAAGGGGGAGCAGATCTTCATCATCGGTGGCAATGGATCCGGCAAGTCGACGCTGGCCATGCTGTTGACCGGCCTCTACCAGCCGGTATCGGGCCGGATCCTGCTGGATGGTGAGCCGATCACCGATCGCAACGGCTATCTGGCGCTCTTCTCCGCCATCTTCACCGACTATCACCTGTTCCAGCACCTGCTGGGGCCGGAACCCAAGGATGAGCTGGTGGCCGAGTGGCTGGAGCGGTTGCAGATGGGCAGCAAGCTCACCATCGAGGATGGCTTTATCGCCGATATCGATCTCTCCCAAGGGCAGCGCAAGCGGGTCGCCCTGCTGCTGGCGCTGGCCGAGCAGCGCGAGGTGATGCTGTTTGACGAGTGGGCTGCGGATCAGGATCCCCAGTTCCGCCGCATCTTCTATCAGGTGCTGCTGCCGCGCCTCAAGGAGATGGGCAAGACGGTGATTGCCATCAGTCACGACGATCACTACTTCCCGCTGGCCGATCGCCTGCTGGAGATGCGTCAGGGCCAGCTCACCGAACTGACCGGCGCGCGCCGTACTGAGGTGAGCCGCGATGCGATCGCCCATCTGGATTGCGAGGTGCCAGCTTGATGCCGGCACCGATGAGACTGGCGGCAAGCCAGCACAGGAATTGCTTATGTTCGAGATGAAATCAGCCAGCTTCACGGTCAATGATCGCACGCTGCTGTACCCCACCGACCTGCGTTTCGAGCAGGGACAGGTCTATGGCCTCATCGGCCACAATGGGTCGGGCAAATCGACCCTGCTCAAGCTACTGGCACGCCAGCAACCCCTCAGCGACGGCGAGATCCTGTTCGATGGCAAGCCGCTGCCCGACTGGGGCAATCGGGAGTTTGCCCGTCAGGTGGCCTATCTGCCCCAGCATTTGCCGAGCGCCGAGAATCTGCTCGGGAGGGAGCTGGTGGAGATGGGCCGCTACCCCTGGCGCGGCCTGCTGGGCCGGATGGGGGCGGAGGATCACCGTCAGGTCGATCGGGCCATCGCCCTTACCCATACCGAACGCTTTGCCGATCGGCTGGTGGATACCCTCTCCGGCGGCGAGCGGGGGCGGGTCTGGCTGGCGATGCTGCTGGCCCAGGAGAGCCGCTTTATCCTGCTGGACGAGCCGCTGGCCGCGCTGGATGTGGCCCATCAGGTGGAGGTGCTGACGCTCGTCAAGCAGTTGAGCCGTCAGCTCAACCTTGGGGTCATCATCGTCATTCACGACATCAATATGGCCTCCCGCTTCTGTGATCGGCTGGTGGCGCTCCACTCCGGCCGCCTGCTCACCCACGGTGAACCTGAGGGGCTCATGACCAGCGAGACCCTGCATGCTATCTATGGCATTCCGATGGAGGTCATTCGCCACCCGGCTCATGCTCATCCCATCGCCATCGTCTGACCGGGGGCATCCTTGAACCTTTTATTGAAGAAGATGGCTCCCTGCCTTATCAGCCTGTTGTTACCACTTGTGGCGCAGGCTGACACATCCTCGATCGCTTCTGCGCCGCTACCCCGTATCGCCACCGTCGACTGGACCATAGCCGAAACCCTGCTGGCACTCGGGGTGACTCCGCTGGCCGTTGGGGATGTTGGCCCCTATCAGGCATGGGTTGGCGAGCCACGGCTACCCGCCGGAGTGGTGGATATCGGCCTGCGCACCCAGCCCAACCGTGAGCTGCTGGCAGAGCTCAAACCCGACCGCATCCTCATCTCGCCGCTGGCGGCCCCGCTGGCGCCAACTCTTTCCCGCATCGCGCCGGTGAGCACCATCGCCCTCTATGATGGGCAAACCGATCTGTGGCAGAGACTGCACGAGGTGACCCTGACTCTCGCCCGTATGGTGGGCAAAACTGCCGAGGGCGAACGGCTGCTGGCCGGGCTGGATCGGGATCTCGCCAGCATGCAGGCCGGATTGCCTGCGGATCTGCCGCCCCTGCTGGTGGTGCAGTTTATCGATGAGCGCCATGTGCGGGTGTTTGGTCGCCACAGCCTGTTCGATGCGGTGATGACGCGGCTTGGGCTGCGTAATGGCTGGCAGGAGCAGACCAATGACTGGGGTTTCTCGGTGGTCAGCATCGAGCAGTTTATGACCTTGCCAACCGCGCGGCTGGTGGTGGTCGATCCCATCCCGGTAGGGGTGAGCGAACGGCTGCAGGAGCCTGGGCTGTGGCAGCATCTGCCGCTGGTACGCCAAGCCCCCGTGCTGCATCTGCCTGCGGTCTGGAGTTTTGGCGGCGTACTTGCCGCCCGCCGTTTCGCCGGTCTGCTCAGTGATGCATTGCTGCAAGATGCCGAGCGTATGGAGGCTGGTCGATGAAGCGACTGCTCACATCGCCGCTGCTGCGGCCGGTCTCGATCCTGCTGGGGTTGACCCTCTTGCTCGCGTATTGGGAGCTGGCTCGCCAGCTGCCTGGTGCGCTCTGGTGGCGGAGCCTCTTCACCCCCAATCTGGATGACGTCAGCCAAGCAGTGGTGCATTTCAGCTGGCTGCCCCGCTTGGCGGTCACCCTGCTGGCCGGGGCGGCGCTCGGGCTGGCGGGCACCCTGATGCAGCAGGTGCTGCGCAACCCGCTCGCGTCACCGACCACCTTGGGG
This sequence comes from Aeromonas sp. 159, assembly GCF_963862045.1. Taxonomy (NCBI): domain Bacteria; kingdom Pseudomonadati; phylum Pseudomonadota; class Gammaproteobacteria; order Aeromonadales; family Aeromonadaceae; genus Aeromonas; species Aeromonas sp. 159. Next base: position 34,156 of record NZ_CAWLMI010000030.1, read on the forward strand.
GTGGCCTCCGGTGCCCAACTGGCGTTGATGATGGTGACCCTGTTTGCCCCCTCCTGGTTGCTGTTGGGGCGGGAGTGGATCGCCATGGCCGGTGGCAGCCTCGCGATGGCACTGGTGTTTGCCCTGGCCTGGCGTCACCAGCTCAATCCGGTGGTTATCGTCTTTGCCGGGCTGGTGATCAACCTCTATCTGGCGGCCATCAGCATGGGGCTCTTGCTGTTCTTTCAGGAGGAGCTGAAAGGCTTGCTGGTGTGGGGCAGTGGCTCGCTAGTGCAGAACAGCTGGAGCGGGGTGAGTTACCTGTTGCCCCGCTTGCTGGCAGCTGCTGCGTTGGCCGCGGTACTGGTGCGCCCGCTGGCGGTGCTGGAGCTGGATGATGCCAGCGCCCGCAGTCTGGGGGTCTCCCTGCAGCATCTGCGTTTTGCCGGACTGGGGCTGGCGGTGTTTGTCACCGCTTGCGTGGTGAGCGTGGTGGGGCTGATCGGCTTTATCGGGCTGGCCGCACCCGCCATGGTGCGGCTGCTCGGGATCCGCCAGCTCGGCCAGCGGCTGTTGTGGGCACCGATCCTCGGCGCCCTGCTGCTGGCGGCGACCGATCTGCTGCTGCAGAGTCTGAGTCGCTTCTGGCCAGTATTGATCCCCACCGGCGCCATGACCGCCCTGCTGGGGGCGCCGCTGCTGCTCTGGTTGATCCCGCGCCTTGGCATCAAGTCGGGTACGCCGAAGGCAAACGCCGGTCTGCTGGTGGCCCGACATCCGGCACCGGCTCGCCTTATTGGCCTGTTGCTGGTCGGGTTGATGCTGGTCGTGGTCGCCTCCCTGCTGTTTGGGCAGGGAATGACGGGCTGGTGCTGGCCAAGCTGGCTCCGCTGGCAGGCACAACTGGAGTGGCGACTGCCGCGCACTCTGGCGGCGGGGGCGGCCGGTGTGCTGCTGGCGCTGGCGGGCACCCTGTTGCAGCGGGTCAGCAACAACCCGATGGCGAGCCCGGAGCTGCTGGGGGTGAGCGGTGGCACCTTTATGGGGGTGATAGCGACGGCGCTGTTGCTGCCTGCATTGCCCCTGCCGCTGATGCTGTCCGGTGGCCTGCTCGGTGCCTTCGCTTGTCTCTTGCTGCTGGTGGTGGTCAATCGCAAGCACGGCTTCCAGCCGGAGCGGACCCTGCTCTCCGGTATCGCCATCACGGCGTTGTTTGAGCCGCTGCAGGCTATCGCGCTGGCCAACGGCGACATGCGGGTGCAGCAACTGCTCTCCTGGATGTCCGGCTCCACCTACTACGTCACCCTGCCGGTGGCTTATGGGTTGGTGGGGCTGGCGCTGTTGATGCTGTCCGCCTGCCTGTTGGTGAGCCGCTGGCTCGATCTGCTGCCGATGGGGAGTGCTGTAGCGACCGCGCTTGGCATTCGCCTCAACCGTGCCCAGCTCGCCATCCTGCTGCTGGTGGCCGTGCTCACCGCCAGTGCCACCCTGGTGGTCGGGCCGCTCTCATTCGTCGGTCTTCTGGCGCCACATATGGCCAAGCTGATGGGGCTGGTGCGGGCACGCTGGCACCTGCTTGGGGCCGCCGCTTCCGGCGCCCTGTTGATGGTATCGGCAGACTGGGTCGGCCAGCAGTTCCTCTTCCCGCAGGAGGTGCCGGTCGGGCTGGTCTCCACCCTGTTAGGGGGCGCTTACTTCATGTGGTGCCTGCGTCGCCTCTAGGTTCGCGGACAAAAAACGCACAATAAAAAGCCCGGGATGAACCCGGGCTTTTTATTGTCTGTCGTGCGGCGTTACTTGCCGATGCAGAAGCTGGAGAAGATGCGGCCCAGCAGATCGTCGGAGCTGAATTCGCCGGTGATCTCGGAGAGGGACTCTTGCGCCAGGCGCAACTCTTCGGCCACCAGCTCGCCGGCCACGAACACTTCCAGCTGCTCTTTGGCCACCAGCAGCCGCTCGGCAGCACGCTCCAGCGCATCCAGATGGCGGCGACGGGCCATAAAGCCCCCTTCGGTGTTGCCCTGGAAGCCCATGCAGGCTTTCAGGTGCTCGCGCAGGGCAGGCAGTCCCAGCTCGGTCTTGGCGGAGATGCGGTAGACGGCGTGGCCCTGCTCCTGGCTCGGTGCCAGATCCTCGCCTGTCAGATCGGCCTTGTTGCGAATGACGGTGAGGCCGATGTTTTTTGGCAACCGATCAACAAATTCCGGCCAGATCTCCCGCGGGTCAACCGCATCTGTGGTGGTGCCATCCACCATAAACAGCACCCGATCGGCCTGTTCAATCTCGGCCCAGGCGCGTTCGATACCGATCTGCTCCACCTTGTCCTGGGTGTCGCGCAGACCGGCGGTGTCGATGATGTGCAGCGGCATGCCATCGAGATGGATATGCTCGCGCAGCACATCGCGGGTGGTACCGGCAATCTCGGTGACGATGGCCGACTCACGGCCCGCCAGGGCATTTAGCAGGCTCGATTTGCCGGCGTTGGGACGACCGGCGATCACCACCTTCATCCCTTCCCGCAGCAGGGCGCCCTGTTTGGCTTCCCCGCGCACGTCGTCCAGCTCGGACATGATGGCGTAGAGGTCGCCCGCCACCTTGCCGTCGGAGAGGAAGTCGATCTCCTCGTCCGGGAAGTCGATGGCCGCTTCCACATAGATGCGCAGCCGGATCAGGCTTTCCACCAGTTGCTGGATTTTGCTGGAGAACTGCCCCTGCAGTGAGTGCATGGCACTGCGGGCGGCCTGTTCGCTGGAGGCTTCGATAAGGTCAGCGATGGCTTCGGCCTGGGCCAGATCCAGCTTGTCGTTGATGAAGGCGCGCTCGCTAAACTCGCCGGGGCGGGCAGGGCGGATGCCATCGATTTTCAGAATGCGGCGGATCAGCATGTCCATGATGACGGGGCCGCCGTGGCCCTGCAGCTCCAGCACATCCTCGCCGGTGAAGCTGTTGGGTGCTTTGAACAGCAGGGCGATGCCCTGATCCAGTACCTGGCCTTGCTCATCCTTGAACGGCAGATATTCGGCGTAGCGCACCCGCGGGAGCTTGCCGAGCACTATCCCGGCGACCTGTTCGGCGGCGGGGCCGGAGACCCGGACTATGCCGACGCCACCACGGCCTGGCGCGGTGGCCTGGGCCACGATCGTATCTGTTGTCATCTTGCTTGGCTCGTTTGTTCGCTGATAGGAAAACGTAGTGGGGACATTGTAATAAAAAAGGCGGCCCGAAGGCCGCCTCTTTTGTCATCACGGGAAGATTAGCTGCGTGAATGCAGTCCTTTCTTCTCCAGCTGACGATAGATGATGGTCTGCTGGATGATGGAGATGACGTTGCTCACCAGCCAGTAGAGAGTCAGGCCAGCCGGGAACCAGAGGAACATGAAAGTGAAGATGATCGGCATGAACTGCATCACTTTCTGCTGCATCGGGTCGGTTACGGTGGTCGGGCTCATCTTCTGCAGATACCACATGGAGGCACCCATGAGGATTGGCAGCACGAAGAAGGGGTCCTTCACTGACAGGTCAGTGATCCACAGGGCAAACGGCGCGTGACGCAGTTCAACGGACTCCATCAGTGCCCAGTAAAGGGCGATGAAGATCGGCATCTGAACCAGGATCGGCAGGCAGCCACCCAGCGGGTTGACCTTCTCCTTCTTGTACAGCTCCATCATGCCCTGAGACATCTTCTGGCGGTCATCGCCGAAGCGCTCGCGCAGGGCCGCAATCTTGGGTTGCAGCATGCGCATCTTGGCCATGGAGGTGTACTGGGCCTTGGTCAGCGGGAACATGATGCCGCGCACCAGCAGGGTCAGCATGATGATGGCCAGACCCCAGTTCTGGACGAAACCGTGGAACACGGTCAGCAGCCAGTGCAGCGGTTGGGCGATGAACCACAGCCAGCCGTAGTCGACAGTCAGGTCGAGGTGGTTAGCCACCTTGGCCATCTGGTCTTGCAGCTTGGGACCGACCCACAGCTTGCTGGTTACTTCAGCCTGTTGGCCGGCAGCCACGTCAACCAGCGGCGCCTTGTAACCGATGATGGCCTGGCCTTTGCCCGGGATCACACGGCTGTAGAAGCTGTTGGCATCGTCGGCATTCGGAGCCCAGGCAGAGACGAAGTAGTGTTGCAGCATGGCGACCCAACCACCCTTGGTGGTCTTGTTCAGGTCGGCATCCTTCATCTCGTCGAAGGTGTACTTCTTGTAGCGGGTATCTTCAGTGGAGAAGGCACCACCACGGTAAGCGCTGGCTACCATGGCATGACCTTCCTGATCCTTCGGCGTTGCTACGGTCTGCTTTAGCTGGCCATAGAACTGCACCTGAACCGGCTCGGCAGATTTGTTGTCGATCTTGTAATCAACGCCAACGGCATAGTCGCCACGCTTTAGGATGAACTCCTTGGTGAAGACCACGCCCTTGCTGTCGGTCCAGGTCATCGGAACGACGACTTGATCCTGACCATCGGCCAGCTGATAGCTGGTCTGGGCGGCTTCATAGGTAGGACGACCTTCGGCCTGACTGTCCGGACCGTTGCGACCCACCAGACCGCTCTGGGCGATATAGAGGTGCTCAGGCTTGCTGGTCAGCAGCACGAACGGTTGGTCCTTGCCCTCTTCCAGTTTGTGAGACAGCAGTTCGGCAGACACGACGTCACCACCCTGGGTATCCAGGGTCAGCTTGAGCACGTCAGAGGAGACGGTGATCAGCTTGCGTGCGGCAGTCGCGTTGGCTTGCTCGGAAACCTGAGGAATATCACCGGTCTGACCGGCTTCAGGTACGAAATGTTCGGTTTGGGCCACGGTAGTCGGGGCCGGCTTCGGAGCCTTGTCGGACTCCCACTGTTGCCAGAGCAGAAAGCTCACGAACAGCAAACCGATCAGGAGTAGATTGCGTTGTGATTCCATAGTCTTCAGTTTCTTCGCTTTGGTTGCGGAACCGGGTCATAACCACCCTCGGATAAGGGATGGCATTTTAATAGACGTTTGCTAGCTAACCAAACGCCTTTTATGAAACCGTGAAGTCGGATGGCTTCTATCGCAAATTGGGAACAAGTTGGAGTAAAACGGCAGCGCGGCCCGAGCAGAGGGCTAATGATTAGCTGATACAGGCGTATCAGTTTGATAGCTACCCATTGCAACGGCGTGACAGAGTGCGCCATAGCTTTTCCAGTAACTTGAACAGTTCCTCGTTATCCATCTCTTTCACACCGGCTTTGGCGATCACCACGATGTCGATAGCGGGCAGCTGATGTTGTTTGAGGCGGAAACTTTCCCGGACCACCCGTTTGACACGGTTACGCCAGACGGCACGCTTGAGTGCTTTTTTGGGCACAGCGAGACCAAGACGAGAGTGTTCGAGTGAATTGGGGCAGGCGAGAAGCGTAATTTGCGGGGAAGCAGCCCGGACAGGCTCGGCGAAAACGCGTTTGAAGTGTTCGGGAGTTAACAGACGTAACTCCCGAGAGAAGGTGTGCTGGGTAGGCATTAAACTACCAGACGGGCACGACCCTTGGCACGACGAGCGGCCAGAACTTTACGACCGTTGGCAGTTGCCATGCGGGCGCGGAAACCGTGAGAGCGCTTGCGCTTCAGGTTGGACGGTTGAAAAGTACGTTTCATGATTCGATTCCGTATTTCTGTACAGTTTTGATTGTCACACTTAGCCGACGCGCCAGCTATAGCGTGTGACGACTAGCAAAAGAGGCCGAATTCTAAACAGAGTTCGGCTTTTAGTCAATCCGCCGTTCCCTCTCATCCTGCCGTGGTCTTGAAAAGGCCGCTGCCGAGCGTGAGGATCCAGAGGATCAAGGGCTCCGGATTATACTGGCAACCCGGGGTTAAACAAGGGATCCCTCAATAAAAAAGGCGGCCAGGCCGCCAAAGAGAGAGCTATTTAAGGACTTTCCGCAAGAACTCCCGGGTACGGGGATCCTTGGGATCGACCAATATCTGATCCGGCGGGCCCTGCTCGACGATCCGCCCCCCTTCCATGAAGATCACCCGATCGGCAACATCACGAGCAAATTCAATCTCATGAGTCACCACCACCATGGTCTGGTGCTGGCGGGCCAACTCTTTCATCAGTCCCAAAACCTCGTCGACCCACTCGGGATCGAGGGCCGAGGTGGGCTCGTCAAACAGGATCACCTTGGAGTGGGCCGCCATGGCGCGGCCAATGCCGACCCGTTGCTGCTGGCCGCCGGAGAGGGAGGCCGGATAGGCATCCTGCTTGTCGGCGAGGCCAATGTCCTTGAGGATGCCGAGCGCTGTGGCGCGGGCCTCCGCTTTTGGCTGCTTCCAGACGGTGATCAGCCCTTCGGCGATGTTGTCCAGCGCCGTCTTGTTGGCAAAAAGGGCGTAGTTCTGGAACACGAAGGAGGCCCGCTTGCGCAGCTCGATCGCCTGCTGTTCGCTGGCCTTGGCCAGATTCAGCTCGAGATCGTCGATGGCAAGGGTGCCCGCATCCGGGGTCTCCAGCAGGTTCAGGCAGCGCAACAGGGTCGACTTGCCGGTGCCGGAGGGGCCGATGATGACGACAATTTCCCCCTTTTTGACCTCCAGATCGATGCCGTTGAGCACCTGATTGCCGTGATATGCCTTGGAGAGGCCGGTTAGCTTGATCATGAACGCCCTCCTTTAATAGGCACGGTTGAGACGGACTTCCAGCAGATGCTGCAAGCGGGTAAAGAAGATCACCACCACCCAGTAGATCAGCGCCACCGCCATAAAGCTCTCGAAGAACTTGAAGGAAGAGGAGGCTTCCATCTGCGCTTTGCCCATGATCTCGGCCACTCCCAGGGTGAAGGCCAACGAGGTGCTTTTGATCATGTCGATGAAGTAGTTCATCAGCGACGGGGTGGCGATGCGGGCCGCCTGCGGCAGGATGATCCGCTGCATCGCCTGATAACGGCTCATGCCGATACTGAGCGCCGCTTCCATCTGGCTTTTGTGAATGCCGAGGATGGCTGCGCGGATCGACTCAGCCATATAGGCGGCGAAGTGCAGGGTCAGACCGACGATGGCGGCGGTAAAGGCATCCATCCCCACGAAGATCGGGAACAGTTGCGGCAATCCGTAGTAGAGCAGGAACAGCTGAACGAGTAGCGGTGTACCCCGAAAGAACGAGATATAGAGCATCGCCAGCCAGTGAATCGCGGGGACGCGAAACACCCGTACTATCGCCAGGGCCAGCGAGAGTACGAGTGCCAGCACGAATCCCCACAGGGCCATTTCCATCGTGGTGCCCAGGTATTTGAGCAGGATGGGAAACAGCCCCAGCGTGTATTCGAGGTCAAATTCCATCATTTATTTGTCGGTGATGTCGGAAGCGAACCATTTCTCGGAGATCTGACGCAGGGAGCCATCCTTGCGCATGGCGGTCAGGGCCTCGTCGACCTTCTTCAGCAGTGCCTGTTTCTCCGGGGTCTTCAGGAAGGGCAGGGCGTTCTCGATAGTCTCGAACGGTGCGCCAGCCTGTTGCAGCGGCAGCTTGGACTCTTTGATCAGCTGGGCGGTGGAGACGCGGTCCATCACGAAGGCATCGATGCGACCCAGCGCGACATCCTGCTCGAAGGCGGAGTCATAGGTGCGGATATCGATCTTCTTGTTCGGGTCGTTCTTGCGCAGCAGCTCTTCGAAGTTGGAACCCAGGTTCACGGCAACGCTCTTGCCTTCCAGATCCTTGATGCCATGAATGGTGCTGTTGCCCTTGCGTACCACGATCTGGGCGCCGTCATAGACGTAAGGCTGGGAGAAGTCGTACTTCGCCTTGCGCTCGTCGGTGATGGTGATCTGGTTGGAGATGGTGTCGATGCGGCCGGTTTCCAGCATGCCGAACAGGCCGGAGAAGCTGGCAGTCACGAATTCGACCTTGTAGCCGGTGCGCTCGCCGATCTGGTTCCACATATCCACTTCAAAGCCCTGCAGCTTGTCCTGCTTGACGAAAGTGAACGGGAAATATTTGCCAGACATGCCGACCTTGATGGTCTCCTGGGCGATGGCCTGACCGGACAGGGTGGCGAGCAGGATGGCTGCGCCGGAAATCAGTTTGATGGATGTTTTCATGGTGTTTCTCTCTCTCAATGTCTTGTATTTGTAGTTGTAATAACTGGTTTGGCCCTGATGTTATTGGAATAAAATTTAAAAAATAAATGACATTTGGTTATATGAAATAACAGGAGAGAAGCACGGGATCGACCAATCAGGACGGTGGATCAAGCTGTGGGTAACTTTGGGGATGAAATCTGATCCAAAGGCGCTGGATCCTTGAAAGTCAAGGATCTTATTTGCTGGATCCACCGGGCGATGGCTGGAGATCCGGCGGCTAAAAACGTAGAATAGCCGGTCTTTAGTTAATCAATCGACAGGAGTTTAGAGTGACTGCTTCGCTATGGCAGCAGTGCCTTAACCGGCTGCAAGATGAGTTGCCCTCGGCAGAATTCAGCATGTGGATCCGGCCGCTTCAAGCGGAGTTGAGTGACAATACTCTGACCCTGTATGCACCGAATCGCTTTGTTCTGGACTGGGTACGGGACAAGTATCTCATCCGGGTTAACGGCATCATCAACGAACTCTGCGGGGTCGACGGCCCCGCCCTGCGTTTTGATATAGGCAATCGTCCCCATCCTGTTGCTGTCGCCAGAGCGCCGGTACAGGGTGCCGCGCCTGTGAATAACTTGCAGAAGAGCTGGGAAAGCAAGGCTGAAGCCAAGCCCGAGCCGAACCACAAGAGCAATACCAACGTGAACTATACCTTCGAGAATTTCGTCGAGGGTAAGTCCAACCAGTTGGCGCGTGCGGCTGCCCGTCAGGTAGCGGACAATCCGGGTGGTGCTTACAACCCGCTGTTCCTCTATGGCGGCACCGGCTTGGGTAAAACTCACCTGCTGCACGCCGTTGGCAATGCCATCAAGGAGAGTAAAAAAGATGCCAAAGTCATCTATATGCACTCCGAGCGGTTTGTTCAGGACATGGTGAAAGCGCTGCAAAACAACGCCATTGAAGAGTTCAAGCGTTACTACCGCAGCGTCGATGCCCTGCTCATCGATGACATCCAGTTTTTCGCCAACAAGGAGCGCTCCCAGGAGGAGTTCTTCCATACCTTCAATGCCTTGCTGGAAGGTAACCAGCAGATCATCCTGACCTCGGATCGCTATCCGAAGGAGATCAACGGTGTCGAGGATCGCCTCAAGTCCCGCTTCGGCTGGGGCCTGACCGTGGCGATCGAACCGCCGGAGCTGGAGACCCGCGTCGCGATCCTGATGCGCAAAGCTGATGAGAACCAGATCCATCTGCCTGACGAAGTGGCCTTCTTCATCGCCAAACGTCTGCGATCCAACGTCCGTGAACTGGAAGGCGCCCTCAACCGGGTGATCGCCAACGCCAACTTCACCGGCCGTGCCATCAACATCGATTTCGTGCGCGAAGCGCTGCGCGACCTGCTGGCACTGCAGGAGAAGCTGGTCACCATCGACAATATCCAGAAGACGGTGGCGGAGTACTACAAGATCAAGCTGGCGGATCTGCTCTCCAAGCGTCGTTCCCGCTCCGTTGCCCGTCCGCGCCAGCTGGCGATGGCACTGGCCAAGGAGCTGACCAACCACAGTTTGCCGGAGATAGGTGATGCCTTTGGTGGCCGTGACCACACTACCGTTCTTCATGCCTGCCGCAAGATCGAGCAGCTGAAGGAGGAGAGTCACGACATCAAGGAGGACTATTCCAACCTGATCCGTACCCTTTCTTCCTGATAACGGAATCGAGTGGACAGATGCAGCGCGAATATTCCAACCTGATCCGAATCTTTTCCTCCTAATCACAACGGAGAGCACAGATGCAGCTCGAAATTAGCCGTGAGGCCCTGTTACGTCCTCTGCAACTGGTGTCCGGCGCCCTCGGCGGCCGACCGACCCTGCCGATCCTCGGCAACGTGCTGCTTGATGTCAGCAACGGTCTGTTGTCACTGACCGGTACCGATCTCGAAGTAGAGATGATCGGTCAGGTCTATCTGAACGGGGCCAGCGAAGATGGCCGCACCACAGTACCGGCGCGCAAGCTGCTGGATATCTGCCGTGGTCTGCCGGAAGGCGCCGAGATCCGTCTCAATACCGAAGGCGAGCGCCTGATCATCCGGTCCGGTCGTTCCCGCTTCAACCTCTCGACCCTGCCGGCGACCGAGTATCCGAACATCGAGGATTGGGAATCCGTGCTCGAGTTCGATATCAGCCAGCTGGAGCTGAAGAAGCTGATCGATGCGACCCAGTTCTCCATGGCCAGCCAGGATGTGCGTTACTACCTGAACGGCATGCTGTTCGAGAGCGAAGGTCACGGTCTGCGCACCGTGGCGACCGACGGTCACCGTCTGGCCACCTGCCGCCGCGAGGTAGTAGGGGAATCGCTGCCCGATCATCAAGTTATCCTGCCGCGCAAAGGGGTATTGGAGCTGGTGCGTCTGCTGGAGGCGGAAGACAAGCCGGTGCGGCTGCAGATCGGTCGCAGCAATCTGCGGGCTGCACTGGACGGCTTCATCTTCACCTCCAAGCTGGTGGATGGCCGCTTCCCGGACTGGCGTCGCGTCATTCCGCGCAACAGCGACAAGGCCCTGATCGCCGGCCGTGAGGATCTGCGTCAGGCGTTTGCCCGCGCCGCCATCCTCTCCAACGAGAAATTCCGTGGGGTGCGTCTCAATCTGCAGGAAAACCTGCTGCGCATCACCGCCAACAACCCGGAACAGGAAGAAGCCGAAGAGCTGCTTGACGTACAATATGCCGCTGGCGAGATGGAGATCGGCTTTAACGTCTCTTATGTGCTCGACGTGCTGAATACGTTAAAATGTGACCAAATTCGGATTAGCCTGAGCGATTCCATCAGCAGTGCCATTATTGAGGATTTTGAACATCAGGATGCTCAGTACGTGGTGATGCCGATGCGGATCTAGTCGTGTCCCTGGTCAAACTCCAGCTCAGCGACTTTCGCAATATCCAGCAAGCCAGTCTCAAGCTGTCGCCCGGCCTCAACATTCTGGTCGGGTGCAATGGCAGCGGCAAGACCAGCGTGCTGGAAGCCATTCACTACCTTGGTCTGGGGCGCTCCTTTCGCACTCATTTGACCGGGCGGGTCATCCGCCAGGGGGAGAGGGCGTTTACCCTGTTTGCCCAGTGTGAACTGGAGGGGCGTCAGGTACCGATCGGTCTTGCCAAAGACAAGAGTGGCGAGACCCAGCTCAAGATTGCCGGGGCGCAGGCCCAGCGGCTGGCCGATTTGGCGGAGCTGTTGCCGGTGCAGTTGATCCATCCCGATGGCTTCAACCTGCTGACGGGCGGGCCTCAGGCTCGCCGTGCCTGGCTCGATTGGGGCGTTTTCCATCAGGAGCCGACCTTCTTTGCCCTGTGGGGACGAGTGCGGCGGCTGCTGAAACAGCGCAATGCGCTGCTGCGCCAGAGCACCCAGTACCGCCAGCTGGCGTTCTGGGATCAGGAGCTGGTGCGGCTGGGTGGTGAGCTGGCCGAGTTTCGCGCCAGTTATTGTCAGGCCATTACGCCCCTGATCAAGGAGATGACGGCGGATTTTCTGCCGGAATTCAATATCAGTCTCGGCTTTTACCGGGGCTGGGAGAAAGATACTCCCCTCGGCGATCTGCTGGAGGCGGGGTTTGAGCGGGATCGGGCGCTGGGCTATACCGGTGTCGGTCCACAGAAAGCCGATGTGCGCCTCAAGGCGAACGGGGTGCCCGCTCAGGATATTTTGTCCCGGGGTCAGCTGAAGTTGCTGGTCTGCGCCATGCGACTGGCCCAAGGGCTCTATTTGAATCAACATAGCAGCCGTGGCTGTATTTTTTTAATTGACGATTTTGCCTCTGAACTGGATGTCGACAAGCGCCGCTTGCTGGCCGCAAGGCTGAAGCAGTGTGCGTCCCAGGTGTTTATCACCGCCATCGACACCGGTCAGCTCGCAGACATGATGGATGCGAATGACTGCAAGTTGTTCCACGTGGAACAGGGTAAAATCTCCGAAACGTTAGAGAAGGCAGAGAGTAAGCTATGAGTGAAAATACTTACGACTCCTCGAATATCAAGGTGCTGAAGGGGCTGGATGCGGTCCGCAAGCGCCCGGGGATGTATATCGGCGATACGGATGATGGCTCGGGTCTGCACCACATGGTGTTCGAGGTCGTCGATAACTCCATTGACGAGGCGCTCGCTGGCTACTGCTCCGATATTCTGGTCAAGATCCATTCCGACGGTTCTGTCTCTGTGCGTGACAATGGCCGGGGTATCCCGGTAGACATGCACGAGGAGGAGGGCCGCTCCGCCGCAGAGGTCATCATGACCGTGCTGCACGCTGGCGGTAAGTTTGATGACAACTCCTACAAGGTATCCGGCGGCCTTCACGGCGTGGGTGTCTCGGTAGTTAACGCCCTCTCTGACAAGCTGTTGCTGACCATTCGTCGTAACGGTCACGTCTACGAGCAGACCTATCATCTGGGTGAGCCACAGGCGCCGCTCAAGCAGATTGGCGACAGCACCGGTACCGGTACCGAAGTTCGCTTCTGGCCGAGCCCGGCCATTTTCAGCGATACCCTGTTCCACTACGAGATCCTGGCCAAGCGCCTGCGCGAGCTCTCCTTCCTCAACTCCGGTGTCTCCATCCGTCTGCAAGACGAGCGTGATGGCCGCGAGGCGCATTTCTGCTACGAGGGTGGCATCAAGGCATTCGTTGAGTACCTGAACCAGAACAAGACCCCGATCCACCCGAAGGTGTTCCATTTCACCACCGAGCAGGATGGTATTGGCGTTGAAGTGGCGATGCAGTGGAACGACGCCTATCAGGAAGGGGTCTACTGCTTCACCAACAACATCCCGCAGCGGGATGGTGGTACTCACCTCGTTGGTTTCCGTACCGCGCTGACCCGTACTCTGAACTCCTATATGGACAAAGAGGACTACAGCAAGAAGGCCAAGTCTGCCGCCAGTGGCGACGACGTGCGTGAAGGTCTGATTGCCGTTATCTCCGTCAAGGTACCGGATCCCAAGTTCTCCTCCCAGACCAAAGACAAGCTGGTCTCTTCCGAAGTGAAGACCGCCGTTGAACAGGCGATGGGTGAGAAGCTGGCCGACTTCCTGCTGGAAAACCCGGGCGATGCCAAGATCGTGGTCAACAAGATCATCGATGCGGCCCGTGCCCGCGAAGCGGCCCGCAAAGCCCGCGAACTGACCCGCCGCAAAGGCGCGCTGGATATCGCCGGTCTGCCCGGCAAGCTGGCTGACTGTCAGGAAAAAGACCCGGCTCTCTCCGAACTCTACATAGTGGAAGGGGACTCTGCTGGCGGTTCCGCCAAGCAGGGTCGCAACCGTAAAAACCAGGCCATCCTGCCGCTCAAGGGTAAAATCCTGAACGTAGAGAAGGCCCGTTTCGACAAGATGATCTCCTCGCAAGAGGTGGGCACCCTGATCACCGCACTGGGTTGCGGTATCGGTCGCGACGAGTACAACCCGGACAAGCTGCGTTATCACAACATCATCATCATGACCGATGCGGACGTCGATGGTGCGCACATCCGAACCCTGCTGCTGACCTTCTTCTATCGTCAGATGCCGGAAATCATCGAACGTGGCTACGTCTACATCGCCCAGCCGCCGCTCTACAAAGTGAAGAAGGGCAAGCAGGAGCAGTATCTGAAAGACGAAGACGCGCTGCTGCAGTACCAGACCGCCATGGCGCTGGATGGTGCTACCCTGCACGTCAACGAGTCTGCCCCGGCCATCGGCGGCGAGGCGCTGGAGCGTCTGGTCAACCAGCACCGCTCGGTGACTCACCTGATCACCCGTATGTCTCGTCGTGCGCCGGAAGCCGTGCTGACCCAGCTGATCTATCAGCCGGAGTTGAACGAAGCGCTGCTGAACAGCGAGAGCGATCTGCTGGCCTGGTGTCAGGGTATGGAAGCCGTGCTCAACGAGAGCAACCACGGTATCCAGTACCAGATCCAGGTTCGTCGTGACGAAGAGCGCCGCCTGTTCGTGCCGCACGCCGTGGTACGTCAGCACGGTGTCGACCGCGAATATCCGCTCAGCTACGACTTCCTGCAGTCCGGTGAGTACCGTCAGCTGGTTTCGCTGGGCAAGGAGATCGCCAACCTGATTGAGGAAGGTGGTTTCATCAAGCGTGGCGAGAAGGTGAAGCCGGTTGCCAACTTTGTGGAAGCCGTCGAGTGGCTGATGGGCGAAGGCAAACGCGGCATCTACATCCAGCGCTATAAAGGGCTGGGTGAGATGAACCCGGACCAGCTGTGGGAAACCACCATGGATCCGGAAGCCCGCCGCATGCTGCGCGTCACCATCGACGACGCCGTCGGCGCTGACCAGCTCTTCTCCACCCTGATGGGTGATGCCGTTGAGCCCCGTCGTGACTTTATCGAGACCAACGCCCTGCGCGTAGCCAACCTCGACGTCTAATCAGACTCGCTGATTGCAATAAAAAGCCGCTCACAAGAGCGGCTTTTTTACATCTGTATGTCCCGTCCTGAATATGGTT